>JAISKN010000014.1 GCA_031260925.1 Prevotellaceae bacterium
GGCGTTCTCAAGTTGAGTTTGGCGGCGAGTTACGCCACGAGCGCAACGGTTACGGTGTCGTATTTCACGCCGAATGCAAGTTGGACACCGTTTTACGATATGATTATCGCCGATATTTCAAAGCCCGTAACGCTCAAAGGCAAATCAAAAGTCAGCCAAACCACAGGCATCGATTGGAGTAAGGTAAATATCACATTATCAACCGCCACGCCGAGCAAAACCAAAGACGCGCCTGTGTTTTCTACTTGGTTTTTAGATTTTGTTTCAAATTTATCTTCTGCTTTAAATGGTCGTATTGGTGGTGTTTCTGTTCAAAATTCTATAAGTTATGACGAAGAAATGGCAGATTTTAAAGCAGCAGAATTAGCAGTAGGGCAGCCCGGAAATAATTCTGAAATAAGAATAAGAGGTTTCGGTTCTAATAATGCAAATGCAACTCCTCTTTATGTTGTTGATGGAGTACCTTTTGCAGGCGATATTAATTCTATTAATCCCAAAAACATAAAAAGTACAACAATTTTAAAAGATGCTACCGCAACAGCACTTTACGGCTCGCGCGGAAATGCAGGCGTTATTCTTATTACAACAAAAAATTCAATGGGAGATTTTGTTATTGAAGAAGAAAACAACATTTCAATGGAAGATTTTATTACAGCCGAAGAAAAAAACATTTCAATGGAATTTAAAATTGATTTGCCGTATTCAATTCCGGGCAATGGCAAAGAGCAGATTATTGATTTGAAAAATTATAATCTTACAGCCGACTACAAATATTATTGCGCTCCAAAACTTGATGAAAATGTGTTCCTGATTGCCGATTTCAAAGATTGGGAAAAACTGAATATCCTGTCGGGAATGGCGAATATCACTTATGACGGCACTTATGTCGGTCAGACGTTTTTCAACACCGCGCAGACAAATCAGGTGCTGTCGGTTACGCTCGGCACAGACAAGCGCGTGAGTGTAAAACGCGAAAAACTGACCGATTTTTCCGCCGTAAAAACGCTCGGCAGCGAAACAAAAGTTACGCTTGCATACAAAATTACGGTAAAAAACAATCAAAACAAACCGATAAAATTCACGTTAAAAGAGCAATACCCGATTTCATCGCAAAAAGACATCAAAGTGGAACTGCTTGAAAAAGAGACCACTACGCCCACTTTCAACAAAGACGACATCGGCGTTCTCACTTGGGATTTCGACTTGGCAACAGGCGAAAGCCGCGAATTTACGGTGTCTTACAGCGTAAAATACCCGAAAGACAAAAAGGTGAATTTGAAATAATGGAAAATGTAAGTTGTTATAAAAATTTATCGAATTAGGCATTTAAATGATATTTTTATTTTGAACGCAAAGGCGCAAAGTCTCAAAGACGCTAAGAAAAACTTTTAAGTTTTTCTCCTTTGCGCTCTTAAAAATAAAATTTAAAATTAGTAGTAAAAAATAAATAATATACTAAATATCAAATAATTATATCAAATTAATAAAAAAGCTTTGCGCCTTTGCGTTTAATATTAAAACTGTTTTAATTTGAGATAAATATTAATTAAATGACTAATCCATAAAAAATTAAATTAAAATTCTCGTGTCATTGCGGGCTTGACCCGCAATCGATTGAAATATAGCATATAGCGATTGCGGGTCAAGCCCGCAATGACACCTGACTTTTCAAAACAGGCAGATAGAAAACAGGCAATAGAAAAAACAGAAAAAAATAAAAAAAGGTGTCATTCCCGCGCAGGCGGGAATCTCCTTACTACATTGAACAAATGGGATTCCCGCCTGCGCGGGAATGATAGGTTGCTATTCGCGGGAATGACAGGTTACTTTATTTTATACCATATTGATATACAATAATTTTTTAATATTTATGAAAAACACACAACATTTCTTTATTCTTCCGCTGCTTTTACTGCTATTATTTTGCAGTTGCAGTAATAACAAAAATATTGAAAAACATTGGTTTGATGATTACAGTTTTTTTTCAAACGACAATTATCAACGCTTTTTTGCTGAATGTTTTGACGAAAAACAGCAGGACAGCATTATTTTTAGTTTTTATAAAAATCAAAATTTTACACCTTTTTTTACCGAAAATGGCTACAACGATGCCCGCATTGATACCTTGCTCTTTTTTCTGAACAATGCTCAAAAACACGGTTTGTCGCCGAAAGCATTTGATTATCAAGTAATTACAACAGAAATTGACACGCTCAAAAATTATGCCTATAAAGACACTGCCGACCTCTATTCTGCTCTTTGTCGGCTCGAAAACTTGCTGACAACCAACTATTTAAAGTACGCGAAAACAATTTATTACGGCGTTGCCAAGCCTGCAACGGCAAACGGCGGAAAGTGGCATTATAAACAACTTTTGCCCGATTCGGCGTTTTATGCTGCCTGCTTTGCAAATATGGACAAATTTGCAGATTTTCTCACATCAATTCACCCTGCGGATTTTCATTATCTCGCATTGCAAAAGGAATTGGAAAAATATGTCGCATTCGGCGATACCGTTTTTCCTAAAATAGAGCATTTTAATGTGGATTCTGGTGCTGTAAATAAAGCCGTGCTGCAAGTGGCGGAACGTTTGGCATTTTTTAATTTGCTCGACAGCGCGCAAGCGCATACAGATACCTTTAACTTGCATATTATCAATGCGTTAAATATTGTTAGAAAAAAACATAACATTCCAGAAAGCGCAAAATTAGACAAAGAGGCAGTTAATTTGCTTAACCTTAATCCGAGATTTTATGTCGAAAAAATTGCGTTGAATTTGGAACGCCTCCGCTGGAAAACCGAAAATCCAAAGGGCAAAAACTATATCGCAGTCAATATTCCAGACTTTACTTTGCGGACTTTTTTGGCAGACACGCTCGCTTTGACAATGAAAGTCTGCTGCGGCTCAACCGAGCCTTCCGCCGACAGCATCAAAGCGCGCACGACCAAAAACAATATCATTATGGCTGCCGACAAAGAAAGTCCTTTGCTTTACAGCGAAATCAATCATTTGATACTTAATCCTCAGTGGAATGTGCCGAACAGCATAATCGAAAAAGAGTATTTTGGGCAGATTTCGACAGATGCAGGCAAGTTTTTGGACAAAAATGCAATGCTGTTTTACGATTCAAAAGGAAATTATGTGCCTCACGATTCGATTGACTGGACAAAAATAAATCCCAAAAAGTTCCCGTATCGTCTTGTGCAAAAGTCAAGCAGAGGCGGCTCTTTGGGCGTAATTTTATTCCGTTTTCCAAATCCGTTTTCGGTTTATCTGCACGACACGCCGACAAGAAGCGCGTTCAACTACAACAACCGCGCCGTTTCTCACGGCTGCATCAGGATAGAAAAACCGATGGAACTTGCACAGTTGCTTTTTGCTTTTAACAGTTTTGATGCCGTTAAAGTAGAAAAAATAAAAATAGACCTCGGCGAAAATCCTAAAAGTTCGGCAGGCAAAAAATATCTGAAAGACAAAGATGAAAAAGAGACCAAATATTATAATAATTTGTCTGACGAACAAAAATTAATTTATCAGAAAAAACGACCGTCAAAAGTAGATTTTGATAAAACAATGCCGCTTTATATCGAGTATTTTACCTGTATATCAGACGAAAACGGCGAAGTATATTTTTTCAAAGATGTATATTTCAAAGACAGAAATTTGACGCGGTTATTGAAAAATTATTTGATTGAGTAAAAAAAATGAAATATTATGCAACTTTTTTTAAATTTTTTCGTCTTATATATTAATGTATTTTTTTTTAATTTTTAACTTTAAAAACATTTATTTATGAAAAAAATCAGTTTTATTACCGCATTAATTGCGTGTGCGTCAATGGCTTATGCACAGGAAATAGAAAAGCCGCAACTGCCGAAAAACGAAATTTCTATTTCTGTCGGCGACAATATGTTTGAAACACAAATCACGCAAGAGTCCGACTACGGAATCGGCTCTTATTCGCTTTCGTATCACAATCGCGTAACAGATTGGTTTTGGTACGGTGTAACATTCAACTCATTTACGACTGTTGATACATACGACGGTTACTACGACTACAACAGTGGTCAGTATGTAAATGACAACACTCCGCATTACAATTTGCGATTTTCGCTTGCTCCGTCAGTGCGATTTTCGTACCTCAACAAGCCGAATGTAACGCTCTATTCTGGGATTGCGCTCGGCTGGGGACTTGTCAGAGAAAGCAGCCATTACGATGAGAGTAATTATCGTCTTGGTTTGTATTTTCAGGCAACGGCATTTGGTTTTTCTGTCGGCAAAAAATTCTTTTTCGGCGGCGAAATCGGTATCGGCTACAAAGGCTTGTACAGTTTAAATGTTGGTTACAGATTTTAAATAATTAACTTTAACCCCCCTGCCCCCCTTTCAAAAAAAGGGGGAGTTCAGGAAACCCTGATTGTCCCCTTTTTGAAAGGGGACAGCCCGAAGGGCAGGGGTTTATGGGTAAATAAAATTTTAAATATATGAAAAAAATATTAATGATTTTCTCGTTAATTGCTTGTTTTTCAGTGATTAACGCACAAACAGTTGTAGTCTATTATCCTGAAGAGGAACAACAGGAACAACAGCCAGAGCCTCAACAGCCAGAATATGTATTGCCTTTGCACGACATTCAATTTTCGTTTGGAGACGGCATTGTTTATTCAGGTATGGACATTGACGATGCACTCGGTGCGTACTCTATTTCGTATTATTACAATCTCAAAAAATGGATTGCGCTGGGCGGTTATGTAACTTACGCGCCGTCAAGAGATTATAGATATTACGAGTATTATAATCCTTATGGTTATGGTTATTATGATTACACTTCAACAAAGAGTATTGCGCACAATGTTTCGTTTAATTTTTCCGTCAGATTTACCTATCTCAACCGCCCTGCTGCAAAACTGTATTCAGGTGCAGGTTTGGGACTGTCGCACACTTTTTATTCTGACGACAGAAAAATGGAGATTAAACCTTCGGCTCAAATGACCTTCTTCGGTTTTGAATTTGGCAAAAAATTCTACATCGGCGGCGAAATCGGTATCGGCTACAAAGGTTTTTTTACAACTAATCTCGGCTACAGATTTTAAAAAGGGGTGTTTGAAAAGTGTTTTTAGCACGCAGACGACACAGATTTAACAGATAAACACAGATAATAAAAAAAAATATTATCTGTGTTTTATCTAATTTATTGTTAGTAAAAATCTGTGTAAATCCGTCTAATCTGTGTCATCTGTGTGCTTTTTTGGAGAGTTTTTTATTTTGGGGAAATTTTTGTAATTTTGCGAAAAATAAGTGCAATAAAATTATTAATGTAATACTTTGCGTCTTTGTGCCTTCGCGCCTTTGCGTTCAAAAATATATTTCTTAACGCAAAGACGGAAAGTCGGAAAGCCGCAAAGAAAATATAATATTATTATTTTACATTACTTTAGGTGTCATTTTTAAATTTATTATCATAAAAAACTCAAAAATACTATGCAAAAAAGTAAAATCGGTTTAGATTTTGAAAAAGTAAAACACGCAAAGCAGGTTTCTAAAAACATTGCAGATGACGTGCAAAATTTTGTCAATGATTACACAACTGTTGCCGTAGAGCGCACTATTTGCCGCCTTTTGGGCGTTGATGGCGTTGATGAAAACGATGTGCCGCTGCCAAATATTTTGATTAACGAACTCAAAGAAAAAGGTGTTCTCGGCGAAGGAATTATGTTTTTTCTCGGCAACGCAATGGTAGAAACAGGCTTAAACCCGCAACAAATTGCCGAAAAAATTGCGGCAGGCGAACTGGAAATTACAGACTTGCCTGTTCATTCGTTTTCCGAAATTGAAAGCGTTTTGCAGCCGATTATCAACTCCACGATAGAAAAAATCAACACCCGCAAGGCTCGCCGCGAAAATTTCATAAAAAATGTCGGTGAGGGAGCAAAACCATATCTGTACGTCATTGTTGCCACAGGAAACATTTACGAAGACGTGGTGCAGGCGCAGGCAGCCGCTCGTCAAGGTGCTGATATTATTGCAGTTATACGCACCACAGGGCAAAGTCTGCTTGATTATGTGCCGTTTGGCGCAACCACTGAGGGCTTTGGCGGCACTTACGCCACGCAGGAAAATTTTCGCATTATGCGCACCGCGCTCGACGAAGTTGGCGAGGAAGTCGGCAGATACATTCGCCTCTGCAACTACTGTTCGGGCTTGTGTATGCCCGAAATTGCCGCAATGGGCGCACTCGAAGGGCTTGACGTAATGCTCAACGATGCACTTTACGGCATACTTTTCCGCGACATCAACCCGCAACGCACGCTGATTGACCAATATTTCAGCCGAATAATAAACGGTTTTGCAGGCGTGATAATCAACACAGGCGAGGACAATTACCTTACCACCGCCGATGCTTACGAGCAGGCGCACACCGTTTTGGCTTCCGACTGTATCAACGAGCAACTCGCTCTGATTGCAGGTTTGCCCGAAGAACAAATGGGTTTGGGACACGCTTTTGAGATGTCGCCCGACCTTGAAAACGGCTTTTTGTACGAACTTGCGCAGGCACAAATGACGCGCGAAATTTTCCCCAACGCGCCACTGAAATATATGCCGCCCACAAAATTTATGACAGGCAATATCTTTCGCGGACACATTCAAGACGCGCTTTTCAACATTATCGGAATATGGACAAATCAAGGGCTGCAACTGCTCGGAATGCCCACAGAGGCAATTCACACGCCGTTTATGAGCGACCGTTATCTGTCAATCGAAAACGCAAAATATATTTTCAATAATATGAAAAATATCGGCGATGAAATTGAATATAAGCAAGGCGGCATAATGCAAAATCGCGCAAAAGAAGTGCTTGACAACGCTATTCTCCTGCTCGAAACGCTCGAAAAAGAGGGACTTTTCACTGCCCTCGAAAAAGGCATTTTCGGCGATGTAAAACGCTCCAAAACAGGCGGCAAAGGTCGTGACGGCGTAGCGCAAAAAGGCGAACGGTATTTTAATTCGTTTGTAGGACTGATGAAAATGTAAAATTGAGAATGTAGAATGTAAAATTAGTTTGAGGAATTTCAGGCGGTCAAAATTCCTCAAACTTAATAAAAACGTAAAGTTTTTGTATTTTTTAGAAATAAAAGTGCAAAAACTTGTTGAAATTGAAAAGTTTTTGTACTAACAATAGAGGTCTAATGTAAGTATTTAGTTTTGCAAGCCGTAGGAATGCAACCAAAACATATTCTGAACCACGATTTTAATAAGATTAAAAAGATTCTCAAGATAAGAGTTAAATAAAAAACCTAATTTTCAGAAAAACACCTCAATAGCAAATAGGTAAAACACCAACCAACCTTATTACCTCATTAATAAGGTTGAAAATTAGGTAATGAGGTTGTGATAAATGGAAAATTTGGGCTACTGAGGTTGTTCTGTTTAAAAAAAAATTAGGTTGTAAATTAGGTTTTAATAAATGCGAAAAACAACTAACTTTGTGTTTTCATTCCGTTAGGAATGAATCGCTCGGTAGAAAAAACGAATAATATAAAATTTGCAAGCCGTAGGTTTGCAACCAAAAAAATATAAAAATATGCAATTTACAAGTGTCAAAGAAAAATTAGAATACATAAAAAATCAGAAAAAAGAGCCGCTTCTTTTTCCGTATTTGAAACAATTATTTTCTGCTAAGCAATATCAAAATGTTGAGATAGTTCATAGCACAAATGAATTTGGGAAAGATATTGTTTTCAAAGAGTATGATAATCGCTTAAAAAAAGACAGGTGGTTTGCTGTTGTTGTGAAAAATAAAAATGCAGAGATGAAAGATTTTGAAGAAGGAGGTGAAATTTGCCGACAGATTAAACTTGCTTTTGAATGCCCCTTTGTAGATAATAATAGCAATGAAAACTATATAAATTTTGTGATTGTAGTTGTAAATGGCACAATTTCACAACAAGCCAAAAATGTGATTAATAAAACATTACAACCACATTTTCGGAACAATATTGAAATATGGAATTGTCAAAGATTAGAATACGAATTAGAAACAGAAATAAAAGGATTTTTTCTTACTGAAAAAGATACATTTGCAGATAAACGACAAGCAGAAGAATATAAAAAGCAAAAGGAAGAGGCAGAAAAGAAAATGGAAATATTGAAGCAGGAATTAGATGAAAAAGAAGATAAAATCAAGCGTTTTGAATTATTATCGTGGGAATATTTTGATAAAGGTTTGGATTTTCAGAATAAAAAAAATGAATATGAAAATGCAATAAAACAATACAAAATTGCCACAGAATTTAACTCTAATAACGATTATGCTTTTATTAATTGGGGAAATGCGCTTTCCAAGTTAGCCCAATTGAAAGACGATGAAAATCTTTACAGAGAAAGTTTTGAAAAATACGATAAGGCAATAAGCATTAACCCTGACAACAATTATGCTTTTTATTATTGGGGACTTGCACTTTACAGCTTAGCCCGACTGAAACAAGACGAACAATTGTTTTATGATTCTTTTGAAAAATTTGCCGAAGCCATACGATTAAATCCGAATAGTGCTGATGCTTTTTATCTTTGGGGAGGTGCGCTTTCGGAATTAGCTAAAATAAGGCAGGACGAAAAAATGTTTTATGACGCTTTTGAAAAATGCGCCGAATCTATACGATTAAACCAGAATAGTGCTGATACTTTTTATTGTTTGGGAAATGCGCTTTCCAATTTAGCCAAACTAAAAAATGATGAAACTCTTTACAGAGAAAGTTTTAAGAAATACGAAAAAGCAACAAGCATTAACCCTGACAACGATTTTGCCTTTTATAATTGGGGAATTGCGCTTTCCGATTTAGCCGAACTGAAAGACGATGAAACTCTTTACAGAGAAAGTTTTGAAAAATACGAAAAAGCAACAAACATTAACCCTGACGACAATTCTTATTTTTATAATTGGGGAACTGCACTTTACGATTTAGCCAAACTGAAAGACGATGAAAGTATTTTGAAACAAGGTTTAGAAAAATGTCAAAAAGTATACGAAATAAATAATTCTAACTCTTATAATCTTGCTTGTGGATATGCTCTGCTGAAAGACAAAGAAAATGCTTTAAAATATTTAGAAGAAAATTTTATTAATAATGTCGAAAGTATCGAATATGTCTTAGCAGATGAAGATTGGGAAAACTATTTGGAAGATGAAGATTTTAAGAAATTAATTGAAAAATATAGATAGACAGGTTGCATTCCTACGGTATGCCCGCTTGTGAGAGATTAATTTTTCTACTGAGTGATGCAAACCTACGGCTTGTACCCGACTTGAAAAGTCAAATTTTCATAACCGTAGGCGAGCGTAGCGTTGCCTGCGGAGTAGAGAAAAGGCATTGCCTTTTCTCTACAGGGCGAACAACAGACAGCGAAAAAAGTTTTGCCTTTCAGGCAATAGAGCGTGGGGCATTACGCAGCAGGCAATCGCCTGTGGTTATGAATGTTAAGCCCTTCGGGCTATCAGGTAAAAAAACAAAGAATGTCTGAACTACGATTTTAATAAGATTAAAATATTTATAAGATTTTGTTTTAATCTTGATAATTAAGAAAATTTTAAGAAAATCTTGGTTCAAGACAAAAAAATAAAATTTTAAATATACAATAACATAAAACAAAAATATTATGAGCGGAGGACTATACTCAACAGAGGGCAAAGATTTTGACCAAACCCTTGATTTAAAGAACATTAAGCCTTACGGCGACACAATGAATGACGGCAAAACGCAAATCAGTTTTACCCTACCGCTGCCTTGCAACGACGAGGCGATTGAGGCGGCAAAACAACTGATACGCAAAATGGGCTTTGATAACCCGCAAGTCGTTTTTTACAAAGAATTGACTGACGGTTTCACGTTCTTTAACTGCTACGGAAGTTGCACTCACACAGTCGATTACACTGCTATCAGCGTGCCGAAAGTAGAGAGCAGCGTGATGGAAATGCACGAGTGCGATGACTTTATTCGCGAAAATATCGGGCGAAAAATCGTAGTTATCGGGGCAAGCACAGGCACAGATGCGCACACTGTCGGCATTGATGCCATTATGAATATGAAGGGCTACGCTGGGCATTACGGCTTGGAGCGTTACGAAATGTTCGAGGCGTACAATCTCGGCTCGCAGGTCGAAAACGAAGATTTTATCGCCAAAGCAATCGAACTCAAAGCCGATGCGCTGCTCGTTTCGCAGACGGTAACGCAGAAAGACGTGCATATCAAAAACCTCGTCAATCTCGTGGAATTGCTTGAGGCAGAGGGACTTAGACATAAAGTTATACTGATTTGCGGCGGACCGCGAATTTCGCACGAACTCGCCAAAGAACTCGGCTATGACGCAGGTTTCAGTATGAACTCCTATGCTGATGACGTGGCATCGTATGTTGCTGAGGAGATTGTCAGGAGAATGTGAATGTGTCATAGCACGCAGATGACGCGGATTAGACGGATTTACGCAGATAATACATAATAAAATAAACGCGGGTTACAAAAAATAATCTGCGTTTATCTGTTTAATCTGTGTTAAGTGCAATAAAATTATTAATGTGATACTTTGCGTCTTTGTGCCTTCGCGCCTTTGCGTTCAAAAAATATATTTCTTAACTCAAAGGCGCAAAGACGGAAAGCCGCAAAGACGGAAAGCCGCAAAGACAATATAACATTAATTATTTTACATCACCTGACTTTATCACTTAAATTTTAGACAATTTGTAAAGTGTTGAATATTAATATTTTATAATTTTAGCGACACTTTTTGGGGTGTCGCATTGAAAAATTTGCTAATTTTGCAGTATGT
>JAISKN010000094.1 GCA_031260925.1 Prevotellaceae bacterium
TATCACGATTTTGCCGGTTTTGTCAATAAACCCCCATTTATCTTTTTGTTGTATGGCTGCAAAACCTTCGGAAAAAGGGCGGGCTTCTTCAAACTGCGGATTGATAACGACTTTGCCTGATTTATCGGCAAACCCGCTTTTAATTTTATCATCTTTTTCTTTCACCACAAACAACGCAAGTCCTTCTGAAAAAGCAAAGACATATTTTGCTTGATTGAGTTGGAACTTGGTTTCGCCTTTCTTGTTGATACAGGTTGGGTGTCCGCCATCAGAAACTACGAAAGCAAGTCCGTCAGCAAAATCTGTCCCGCTTTTGAATTGAGCAGGAATGGCATATTTGCCGTCCTCGTTAATGTAACCTGTTTTCCCGTCAGAAGATACTACTTTTGCCACACCATCGCAGAAAAATCCTGCATCTTGAAACTGTGGGTTAATCACATACTCACCTTTTTTGTTAATGTAGCCCCATTTTTCACCTGATTTAACGGGGATTAACTTCAAATCTGCCTGATTTGAGTTTGAACACGATATGCAGAAAGCCAATAAACTGCACATTACGAATAGTTTTGATAAAAATTTTGTCATACGAATTTTAATTTAATTTGTTGATATTTAATTTATTATATACTTATGCTTTTCAATGTTATCAGACCATAAAAAAAGCGGACTTAATTATCCGCCTCTATGGTAGTGAGAAAATGACCTTTGGAACAAATAAGTAAATCCGCATTGCTGCGGTTCAACTCATTCTTGTTCCTTTGAAAAATTTCTCACGTTTTTAGAGGCAAGAATCGCGTTAAACGCTTAATTTTTATATGTCTGCCTGCCCGCGGCAGGTCTTTAAATTGTTGATTTTATGTCATAATAATTCTGTTTTTAATTTGAGTACAAAAATAATAAAATATTTTAACATTTCAAGCATCTATTACAAAGAATCATGGATTTTTTTATTTCAGCAAATACAAAACGCAGCATATAGCGGCACGGATTTAATATCGTTTTCAAAGCCAAAGTTTTTGGCAGAAATACGAATAGCATATTTGGGTTTGAATTTTTCTATATACACATTCAAACTTTTGGAACTTACATTCCGGTTTGATTTCACCTCAACAGGAATAAGCCCCTCAGCAGTTGGCAAAACATAATCTATTTCCGCTTTATTGCCTGAGTTCCAATAATGCAGGTCTATTTTATTGGCAACAAATGCCTGTGCTACATAATTTTCGGTCAGGAAGCCGAGAAAAGTAGCATTGCCTGCCTGCATAATTTCGCTGTATTTTATCTTTGCAAGCGTAGTAAGCAAGCCAACATCGGACAGGTAAAGTTTGAAAAAATTCTCTACCTCATACGCTTTCAGTGGCGGTTCAACTTTGTTGAGCAAATTACAGCGCAATACCATATTTGCCTCTATCAGCCATTCCACCGCAGCATAATATTTTTCGGCATTGCTGCCCTGCTCAACGGTTTTATACATAAATTTGGTCTGCTTTTTGGCAAGTTGTGCAGGCATTGTCCGATACACCTGATGAATTTTTACCGCGTTCACATTTTCGGCATATTTTATCATGTCGGCTAAATAACCTGTCAGAATGTTGTCTTTTATAGCAATATTTGCTAACACCAAGTCTTTGTTTTTTTCCACAAAATCGTTGATGCTCGCCGGCATTCCACCGATACAAAGGTATTGTTTGTATAAATCAATCGCTTGATTGTGAATGATTTCAGGAAAAGAAGCATTGCTATAAAAATGTTCTTTAATGGCATCGGCGAGCACCGTGTTGCCTGTAGCCCAAAGAAACTCCTCAAAATCCATCGGGTCAAGGTATTCCATTTGCACTTTGCCAACAGGAAAAGGCGTTTTCATCCGGTTAATTTTCACGCCGAGTAAACTGCCTGCCGTAACAATTTTGAACGGCAAAGGCGACTCTGCAAAAAACTTCAACGAAGAAATTGCCTGCTCACATTCCTGAATTTCGTCAAAAAAGAAAATTGTTTTTTCAATATCAATTTTTTGTGCAAAATAGAGTTCCATGTTTTTAAGAATAGTATCGGCAGCAAGCGAAGGCTGAAACAAGGACATATATTCCGCGTTTTCAAAGAAATTTAAATGAATAATATTTTCAAAATTATCTTTGCAGAACTTTTCTAAAATATAGGTTTTGCCCGTCTGTCTCGCGCCAAGCAACATCAATGGCAATGGTTTTTCTTTACTGTTCCATTGCAATAATACCTCTTCAATTTTTCTTTTCATATCAAAAATATTGTTTTATATATTTTTTTCATATTAAAAATATCGGCAAAGATACAACTTATTTTTTAATACACAATATTTTTCTTTGATATTTTCAAATTTACTGATTCTTTTTCAAACTCATCGTAACTCCGTCTTCGTGCAGCACAATGGTATAATTTGGCGACAAACTTTCGCAGAATTTGCGAAAGGAATGCTACACTTTTAATATTTTTTCCCCTCTCTCATCAATAATCACTTTCCGCCCATCAAACTGCGTTACCAATGCAAAACCATTGTAAAACGGCTCGATTGCTAAATAACGCC
>JAISKN010000102.1 GCA_031260925.1 Prevotellaceae bacterium
TGACAGACGATATTAACAATTTACACCCCTTTCAAATTTAATTTATGAAAAAAGATTACGAAACGATATTAGCGGACTTTTTGAAATGGCTTGATACGCTCGGCTACGCTGCTACGTTGGTGCGCAACGGCAAATTAAGCACGCGCCCTTTTCTTAAATGGTTGGAAAGCAAACAGATATATAACATTAACCAACTTACAGGCAGGCACATAACCGAATATCACGCCTGTTTGGAAACCCGCCCGAATAAGATATACAAAGGGCAAACGTTGGGCGTTGCGTATCGGGTTTGGCAGTCGTTGGCGAGAGCCGAGCCGATTGATGTGTTTCCATTGCTGCGCCCGTTGGCGATAGGTCTTTGCATAATGTTTTTTTCGAGTTTTACGCTTGGAACAATGAACGGCGTTTTGTCGCCTGTGGTGCACGGCTGTTCGCAGATGCTCGAAACGCAAACATTTGATATGCAGCGGTAGTTCTATTAAGGAAACTTCTAATAATTGACAAAAAAATCAAATGCAAGTGTCATTGCGGGCTTGACCCGCAATCGCTCGCGACTGTTTTTCAATCGATTGCGGGTCAAGCCCGCAATGACACGGTATTATATTTTCCACTCAAAAGGCACTGTTATTTTAACAATAAAGTTTCGCCCAATATTCAAAATTCCTTCGGTTTTGTAGCGCGAAAGATGGTCAAAATATTTTTGATTAAAAATATTGTTTGCCGAAATATTCAAAAATAATTTTTGTTTCCCAAACAAAAAATCAAAATCCATTCCGCAATTAAATAAGTGATAATCAGGTGTTTGAACTTCATAAACTGCTATGCGATTTTGCGCAAACGAATATTGATAATTTAGAAAAACAGAAAAATTTGTCAATATTTTTTTAAATTTAAAATTTCCCTGCAAAGTGAGTTTAATTTTCTGCGAAGGCATTAACGGTAGGGGCAGGGCGCGCTCTGCCCCTACATTTTCTCCGAAAGTTGCCGAATATGAGCCGTCAAAATGCAGCCAATCAACAGGGTGCGGGTGAAAATGAAACGCCGCCTCGCCGCCGTACAAAATTGCACTATTCTGCACATAATCAAACACTTGCGCATTATCAACAATGCTGTCAGTCGGTTGCAGATAAATATAATTTTTGAAAAAATTGACGTATGGGTTAATAAAAAACTCCAAATGCTTTGAATTGAAATTAAGTGAAAAATCGGCTTGATACGAATTTTCAGTTTTGAGTTCGGAATTGCCTTTTTCATAGCGGTTTGTGCCTTCGTGAATACCATCTGAAAGGAGTTCAAACATTGTCGGCGCACGAAAACCCGAAGAAAAATTAAGCCTCATCGACAAATTTTTATAAATCGGTTGAAAAATTCCCGCCGAAAAATTTATTGACGAATAATTTTTTTTCAACCCATTGCCATTGCGGGCTTGACCAACAACCGTTTCATTTTCAGGCGATTGCTGTTCAAAAGCAGATATATTTCGGTTATCAAAACGCAGCCCGAACTGCACAAAAGATTTTTTTGAATAATAAAAATCTGAAACCGCAAAAAGTCCAAAATCAACAGTATTTGCATTTGGTATAAGTTCCTCATTACCAAAGTTTTGATTATTTTGAAACATTCCCTGCGAGCCGACAATCAACGAAATTTTATCTTTGAATTTCGGCGAATACCAACGAAAATTATACGAAATTGTGCTTAAATTCATATCGAGTTCCGCCTCGTTCCCCTCTCCACTTGGAGAGGTGTTAGGGGTGAGGTCTGCAAATTCTTTTCTGCGATTTAAAACTGCTCCCAAATCAAGTTGCAATTTTGAATTATTTTGCAAAAAAATTGAGTTTTCTGTGCTGATAATGTGCGTGTTAATGGTTTGAAACGGAAGAACCTCCCCCCTGCCTCCTCCAAAGGAGGGGGAACGGCGCACGCTGCAAATTTTGTGCAAATTTGAAATGTCCGCCACTCCCTCCCCTTCGGGGAGGGTCGGGGTAGGGTCTGGCAAAAGTCCATATTTTTCTGCTAAAAAACTGTATTTCAGCGAAGTAACAAAATTTTTGCCCGAATAACCAATTGCGGTTTTAAAATCGCCATTGCGGAAACGGCTGTTAATCACCGAGTTGCGATTTCCGTCTTTGTAATCAAAATGCTGTGTGTAGCCGCCAAAAAAGTTTGCCCGCCAACGATTTTTTGAAAATTTTATCGCTGCATTATTTCTAAACCCATTTGTATTTGCCTGATATTCAGCACTTAAACGCGCCTCAACGGAATTTTCATTAGCAAAACGCTCATCAACAAAGCAAAGCACTCCGCCAATCGCATCGCTGCCGTATAGTAACGATGCCGCGCCTTTGATAACTTCTACATTTTCAAAGCCGTTTTCGTCAAGCCCCAAGCCGTGTTCATCGCCCCACTGCTGATTTTCGAGGCGCACGCCCTGCGCAAAAACCGCAATTCGATTTCCGCTCAACCCGCGAATTACAGGCTTTCCGATACTCGCGCCCGTGCTAAAATTGTCCAAACCTGCAATTTTAGTCAGTTTTTCGACAAGATTAACTCCCTGATTTTCAGCCGACAACGTCAGTTTTTCAACATTCAGCACATTTTCGCCCTGAAGTTTTGACGAATATCCAGCAACAACAATTTCCTGTAAATCGTGCGCATCAGGCGTGAGAAAAACTTCAGTAACTTTCTGAATATCAATCTGTTGCAGCCAAGTTTTGTAGCCGACACACGAAATTTGCCCCAAAACTGTTTTAGGCAAGTTTTCAGTTGAGAAAAAGCCGTTTTCATCGGTGTTTGCGCCTGTTTTAAGGTCAGGAAAATAGACCGCAGCAAACGGCACTGGCTGCGAGTTTTCCAAGTTTAAAACTCTTATTTTTTGCGCAAAAATATTTATACTTTGTAATAAAATTATCGAAATTATTATATATTTTTTCATATTTGAATAGAAATTTATCCACAGATTACACAGAATTATTTTACTATAATTCTGTAATTTGAGGATTTGGGTTATTATTAAAAAAATGAGAAAAAGATTAACAACAGAAATTTGTGTAAATCTGTGTTATTTGTGTGCTAAAAAATCGGCGGGGCGCGAGGTGCAGAAATAGAAAAATCCGCTGAATATTTTTTTGAGGCACAAATTTGCTTTTGCGTTTTTTCTGCAAAAACAAAAAGGTAATAATCTGAAATAGAATTAATTAACGCAAAAACGTTTCCCTGCTGGCAAATTGGACATTTTGCGTGAAAGTTGTAATCAAATGAAATTTGGTGAAAGTGTGTCGGAGTATTTTCGGCACATTCACAGGCAATTTTTGTAACTTCGTGCTTGTGAAAATGAGAATGAAACGCAGGCAACGCAATTCCGCCTGCAAAATATAACACACAGAAAATCAAAGAAATAACTTTGATTTTTCGTTGATTATATTTTTGTGATTTTATTCTCATAAAATTTTTGCAAAGATACAGAAATATTTTCAATGTTTAGTTCTTAATTGAATTATTGAAATATCAGGTTTCAGCCCAATTCTAATCGGCGCGCCAACATAACCCACTCCGCGCGTAATAAACAGATATTTTCCGCTTTTTTCGTAAAGTCCGTCAAAAAATTTGAATTTCCAACTTGCAGGCGAATAGGTTTTTTCACCGATTTTAAAACCGCACTGCCAAGCGTGCGTATGTCCAGAAAGCGTGAGCGCAATATCCTGATTGTCAGCAATTTGACTTTCCCAATTTGTTGGGTCGTGCAAAAGCAGAATTTTAAAAACATTTTCAGGCGAATTTTTCAAAACATCGCCGATATTTCCGTGTTCATCAACTCCTGCAATGCAAATTTTTGTCAAACTGTCTTTTTCCAAAATCACAAAATCGTTGTCCAAAAGCCCAAAACCGAGATGTCCGTAAAGTTTTTTAACATCATTCGCATTAGCATCGCGCACCATATCGTTACTCCAAGCAAAATAACCGCAAAAATCGTGATTTCCCATTACAGCATAACGCCCATATTTCGCATTAAGTTGTCTGAAATAATATCTAAAATTTTTCGCCTCGCGTGGCATAGTATTCACTAAATCGCCTGTAAAAAGCAGTAAATCAACGTGTTGTGAATTTAGAGTATCGCGAATTTCAAGCATACATTTTTCATAACTTGTAAGATTTCCCAAATGCGTGTCGCCCATAACAGCAATTTTCAGTCCGTCAAATTCTGCGGGCAAATTTTCAACTTCAATGGTCTCGTAACGCACTTCGAGATTGTAGCGGTTTGCTATTCCGCTGATTAACAGAGCAATAACTATGACAACCAAAGGAAGTCCAATAAAATATTTCAATCGAAATTTTTTCCTATTAAATAATGTGTGCAAAAGCAAATCAAACCAATAGAAGATTGCAAAAAGCACAAGCGGAATTATATACATTAGATAAAAGGCTATTAACCAGACACTTATCTTTTGGACAAAAACGCCTGTGGTATATTTTGCCGAAAAATATCTAATCAACAAAAAACTCGCCGCAAATCCAAGCGGAATAAGCCAGTAAATGTATTTTAACAGCGTTTTTTTTGCAATTTTTTTTCTAATTGTAAGATAAAACAGTGCAACAGGTATTAAAAATGCCAAAAAACCTGCAAAAAATTTGATAAAACCGAAAAACATCTTTTTTAGTGGTTAGTGGTTAATGGTTAGTGCTTAATTAAAAAAGTTTGCAAAGGTAAAAAAAAAATACTAATTTTGTGCCAAATTCTACAATAATTAACCACTAACCATTAATCATTAAAAATTAATCATTATATAAATGTATCTCATCAGTAAAAAATTCAATTTTTCGGCAAGCCACGTTCTAAACGGCTTGAAAGAAAACCACCCTTGCAGCCGATTGCACGGACATAATTACGCAGTAACTTTCTGTTTTAGAGCCAATTATCTTAATGAAACGGGGTTTGTTGTTGATTACCGCGATTTGGACATAATTAAAAAATTTATTGATGAAAAACTTGACCACCAACATCTTAATGATATTTTAGATTTTAATCCAACTGCCGAAAATATTGCAAAATTTTTATACGAAACTTTTAAACCGAAATTTGCTGAACTTTACCGCGTGGAAGTCAGCGAAACTCCTTCTACCAATGCAGTTTATGAAAAAGATGAACGTTGTTGAAATATTTTATTCGTTGCAGGGCGAAGGCGCGAATATGGGCAAAGCCGCAGTATTTATCAGGCTTGCAGGCTGCAATTTTAATTGTGATTTTTGCGATACGGAATGGAAAAACGGCGTTGAAATGACGATAGAGGAAATTTTGCACGAAGTAAAAAAATACCCTTCAAAAATGTTGATTTGGACAGGAGGCGAGCCAACTTTGCAATTAAATGACGAGATATTAGCCTCATTTTCAGATTTTTACAACTGTATAGAAACCAACGGCTCAAAACTTGTGCCGAAAAAAATTGATTATATTTCGTGCAGCCCAAAAGTTTCACCGCAAACTTTGAGAAAAAACTTTGACTTTGTAGATGAACTTCGTTTCCCTGTAAAAAAAAATGATGCTTTGCCCGAAATTTCGGAACTTCCTAACGCAAAAAATTACTTTGTCAGCCCAATTTTTTACGAAAATAACTTTGAAAACGACAAAAAAAACGCAGAAAACATAAATTTCTGCATTAATTTTGTAAAATCCCACCCAAAATGGCAGTTAAGTTTTCAATCACACAAGTTTTTAAAAATTGCTTAAAACAATATAAAAATAATATATTTTTATATTGTTTTTACTCATTTGCTTGAATTAAATCAAGCATAGAGATATTGAAAACATCTAATCTCTTGCCTAAAACTCTAAAAAATCTTTCGTCAAAGGCTTCAGTAGTAACGATTGCTCTTTTGAGCAGTTCGATGCCTTTTTCAGTAACTTTTACGAGTTTAGAGCGTGAGTCTTTAGCATTTTCACAACGTTCCATTAAACCTCTGGCTTCCAACGCTTTAATCAGTTGAGAAATGCCCATAGGCTCAATTTTAGTGTGATGCGATAAGTAAATCTGCGTGATTTCCTTATCGTGCAGCATCAACCAATAAGTCGATGAAAGCACAACATATTCCATTTGAGAAATGTTGTGAAATTTCATCAAAATGCGCTTTTGTTCGTACATCCAAACATACGCAGTTTTCCACAATAAGAAGCCTGAATTGGCATCGTTATCGCGAATCCTAAACGGAAAATCGTCCGCTTCTCTTTTCTTTTTCATTAAATACAAAGATTAATTCAGGTTATTTTTTAGGTTATTTTTTAACGTTGCAAAAGTATAAATTTTTATTAAAAATACAATATTTTTTACGCAAGATTAATATTTATTTGTTTATTTTAACGTTAAAATTTCTCGTTAAAAAAATATTATCAATAGAATGTAATTTTTCTTTAAAAAAATTTTTTTTATAAAAAATAAAGTTGTAACTTTGCAGCGTTTTTGAACGTGTCAGTTTTAGACACAATAAACATAACAATAAAAAACGAACATTAATAATTTAAAAAATAATAGACTATGAAAAAATTAATTACTCTTTCTTGTGTTGCATTATTTGCAATTAGCGTTTCCGCACAAGAATTGGCTTATGACAAAAGTTATGCAAAATGGTCTTTTGGTGTCAAGGCAGGCATTGACTATTACCGCGTAGACCCTTACGCAACAGACGGCTTTAAGACTCCTCTTTTTGGAGCAAAGTACGATGCGTACGCGCTTCAAGCAAGTTGGGCTGTTCCCGCTTTGTTTTTTGAATACACAATCAATCCCTATTTTGGAATAGGTTTTGAGGCAGGTTGGCTTCATTACAACAGAGGTGTAAAGGGTAGAATAAATCCTATAACAGGTGTTCAGTATGCTGACGGCAGATATCTCGGCAGCACTATTGACGGACTTGTTGTTGGTTCTATTAACATTTTAAATGTGGTTGCTCCGTACAGACAAGGCGGTTGGAGAAAAGTCAGTTTGTATGGAAACCTTGGTGTTGGTGCAGGCGGTTATTACTACAAACACCCAGATCAAGAAAAATTAACTTGGCACGGTACGGCTCTGGGAATGGCATCTTTGTCGCTAGCATTTAATGTAAGCAAAAGTTGGGAACTGTTCCTTGAAGGACAATATCGTTCATATACAAAAGAAGATATGGGCGGAGGAGTTGATGGCGGCAGAAAATCAACAGACGCTATCGTTGGGTTCTTCGGCGTACGTTACAAACTCAATGCAACAAAGGCAACAAATGGACATTCACGCGACCTTTCCGCTCCTGAATATGAAGAAGTTATGAGAGGCGACAAGAGCAAATTCGAAGATATGGCAGACCAAATCAACGCTCTTCGTGATAAAACAGACGGCGTTGCAAAAGATGTTGAAGATTTGAAAAATAATACTCCAACCAAGGCTGATGTTAATGACCTTTCAGACAGAGTTAAAGCGTTGGAAAACGAGGTTAAACGTTTGAAAAAAGGTGAATCTGCAACAATCGCTTTTGACAATGTTGTTTTTGAAACAGGCTCGGCGAAACTTACCCCTGCATCAACTGCAATTTTGGATAACCTCATTAATATGCTCAAAATGCACAGCATTTCAAGTCTTGAAATTGCAGGACACACCGACAATGTTGGCAAAGAAGCATTCAATCAGAAACTTTCTGAAAGACGTGCAGAGGCAGTTAAGGCTTATATTGTAAATAATTCAGGTTTTGACAGTGATGCAATTACTACAAATGGTTACGGTCTCAAAAAACCGATTGCAGACAACAACACGCCACAAGGTCGTCAGAAAAACCGCCGCGTAGAAGTTACAGTTACAAAATAAAACAATTTGTTACCATAAACAAAAAAAGGTTGTCAATTAATTGACAACCTTTTTGTTAATAAAAAATTATAAAATTTTGCCGTTTTTTTTGTACTTTTGCAGGATTTTAAAAAATAAATAATGCAAAAAAAAATTAATGTAATACTTTTTATTGAATTATTGAATTACAAAATCTTTAATTTTTTGAATTTTTAAATCTTTGAATTATAAATGGACAAAGAATTGAACAATAACTTTGAGAATGAGGACTTTACTGCTGAAATTCAGACAAATTCCGCATACAATATTCCGCAGGCGCAAGATACGGAAAACACTCATCATCTATCGGGAATGTACTTCCGCTGGTATCTTGACTATGCCTCGTATGCTAATCTGCATCGGGCAATTCCGCATATCACTGACGGGCTGAAACCTGTGCAAAGGCGCGTGCTGCACTCAATGCGGCGGCTCGAAGACGGACGTTATAATAAGGTGGCAAATATTGTTGG
>JAISKN010000158.1 GCA_031260925.1 Prevotellaceae bacterium
AAGCAATGTTTATTTCAATGAAAATCAGAACATTAACAACTGCGACAGCGTAACGCGCTTGAATTTAACAGTTTATCCGCGACAAGACACAGTAATTTTCAACGCTGCAATCTGTTACGGTGCAAATTACACAGCAAACGGATTTAATATTACAAACGCTACCGCAAGCGATGTTTATTTCAATGAAAATCAGAACATTAACAACTGCGACAGCGTAACGCGCTTGAATTTAACAGTTTATCCGCGACAAGACACAGTAATTTTCAACGCTGCAATCTGTTACGGCGCAAGTTACACAGCAAACGGCTTTAATATTACAAATGCTACCGTCAGCAATGTTTATTTCAATGAAAACCAGAACATTAATTATTGCGACAGTGTAACACGTTTGAATTTAACTGTTTATCCAAAACAGGACACTGTGATTTTCAACGCTGCAATCTGTTATGGCGCAAATTACACAGCAAACGGCTTTAATATTACAAATGCCGCTGCAAGCAATGTTTATTTCAATGAAAATCAGAACATTAACTATTGCGACAGCGTAACGCGCTTGAATTTAACTGTTTATCCAAAACAGGACACCGTCATTTTCAACGCTGCAATCTGTTACGGCGCAAGTTACACAGCAAACGGCTTTAATATCACAAATGCCGTTGCAAGTAATGTTTATTTCAATGAAAATCAGAACATTAACTATTGCGACAGTGTAACAAGGTTGAATTTAACGGTTTATCCAAAACAAGACACAGTCATTTTCAACGCAGCAATCTGTTACGGCGCAAGTTACACAGCAAACGGATTTAACATCACAAATGCCGCTGCAAGCAATGTTTATTTCAATGAAAACCAAAACATTAACAACTGCGACAGTGTAACAAGGTTGAATTTAACCGTGTTTCCAAAACAGGACACAGTGATTTTCAACGCTGCAATCTGCTACGGCGCAAATTACACAGCAAACGGTTTTAACATTACAAATGCCGCTGCAAGCAATGTCTATTTCAATGAAAATCAGAATATTAACAACTGCGACAGTGTAACGAGGTTGAATTTAACAGTTTATCCGCAAAATGATACAACTTTTATCACGGCTGAAATCGCACAGGGCGAAACATATTTGGAAAATGGCTTTAATGAAAATTCAACAGGCAGATTTGAACGCACTGACAGCGATATTAACGATTGCAACAGTGTAATTGTGCTTTATTTGACAGTAACAAGCGGAATAAATAATATTTTTGAAAATTCAATTTTAATTTATCCTAACCCTGCGGAAACCGAAATTTTTATTGAAACAAAAATTGAGATTGAAAGAGTAGAATTGTTAGATGTTACAGGACGAATTTTAATAGATGATGGACAATCAAAAATGAAAAAATCTATTAATATTTCCCTGTTGCCATCAGGAGTTTATCTTGTAAGAATAACAGTTAATAATCAAGTGCTTACGAAGAAGATTATAAAGAAATA
The DNA here is from genome assembly GCA_031260925.1 of Prevotellaceae bacterium. GTDB lineage: Bacteria > Bacteroidota > Bacteroidia > Bacteroidales > Paludibacteraceae > F0058. Next base: position 1,474 of record JAISKN010000158.1, read on the forward strand.
ACAACAAAAGAGGTGTCTAAAAGTCTTTTAGCACGCAGATAACGCTGATTTAATAGATAAAACGCAGATAATTAAAATGTTGATTATCTGCGTTTTATCTAATTTATTGTTACTAAAAATCTGCGTAAATCCGTCTAATCTGCGTCATCTGCGTGCTTTTGGACTTATGCGAATCAGTGGTTGAAATGTGCCGTTAGGCACTAAATATTGGTAGAAATACGTTTAATATAACCGACAGCGTGCCGTAGGTACGCAATATAAATAACATTTAGTGCCTAACGGCACAAAGAATTGGGGGGAATCATTTTTTCTACCAATATAATGTGCCTAACGGCACAAAAAACATCAAAATATAAAATTTAATCCCTGATTGGCATTAATTCTTAATTCTTAACTCTTAATTCTTAATTCTTAATTAAACCAAGTTCTTCATTCAGCACTTCCCATTCGTACATTTTTTGTTCGAGTAAATGCTTGGTTTTATTGTAGTTAATTGTACTTTCGGCAGTAGAATTGCCTTGCGCAAAGGCAGTTTCAAGGTCTGAAAGTTGGGTTTCGAGGCTGGAAATTTCGGTTTCGGTTTCTGAAATCAGTTTTTCGTGCCTGCGCGCTTTTTTTGCCAACTCTTTTTGTTCCTCGTAACTTGTAGAGGCGCGATTAATCGCGCCCCTACAAGTTACGCCTCTACTACCGAGTTGCATTGTGCCAGCAAGATTAGTGCGCAATTCGACTTCGTTGAGCGAACTAAAATTTTTTGTTCTCAAAAAATCGTCAATTCCGCCGATATGTTCGGTGATTTTTTTGTTGGAAAATTCATAAACTTTTGTAACCAAACTGTCGAGAAAATCGCGGTCGTGGCTGACAATTACAGCCGTGCCGCTGAAATTCTTTATAGCCTCTTTCAGCACATTTTTTGACGAAATGTCAAGGTGGTTTGTCGGCTCGTCAAGTATCAGCAAATTGACAGGCTCGAGCAGCAGTTTTATCATTGCCAGACGGCTGCGCTCGCCGCCGGAAAGTACCGCCACTTTTTTTTCGCTTTCCTCTCCGCCAAACATAAATGCGCCGAGAATATTGCGAATTTTCGTGCGAATTTCGCCCGTTGCAGCATCGTCAATCGTCTGAAACACAGTCTTTTGTTCATCAAGCAGCATAGCCTGATTTTGCGCAAAATACCCAATTTTCACATTATGCCCAAGTTTGAGGTTGCCCGAATAATCGACTTCGTTCATAATACATTTTACAAGCGTGGTTTTGCCCTCGCCGTTGCGCCCGACAAACGCGATTTTTTCGCCTCTGCGCACTTGCAAATTTACATTTTGCAAAATAATATTTTCGCCGTAGCACTTCGTCAAATTCTCAATGTCAATCGGCAAAATGCCCGAATGAGGCGCGGGCGGAAACTTCAAATTCAGGTGCGAATTGTCCTGCATATCAACCTCAATTCTTTTGAGTTTTTCAAGTTGCTTAATGCGGCTCTGCACCTGCACTGCTTTTGTCGGCTTGTAGCGGAAACGCTCAATAAAATCCTCTGTTTCGGCAATCATTTTTTGCTGATTTTCGTAGGCGTGAAGTTGATTTTCACGGTCTTTCTCCCTCAAAATCAAATATTTGGAATAATTTACGCGGTAATCATAAATTTTTCCGAGCGAGATTTCGATTGTGCGGTTGGTGGCGGCATCAATAAAGGTTTTGTCGTGGCTGACAAGAATTACCGCGCTTTTTGTATTCGCCAAAAAACGTTCAAGCCACGCGATACTTTCAATGTCAAGGTGGTTTGTCGGCTCGTCAAGCAGCAGTAAATCAGGATTTTGCAGGAGAATTTTTGCAAGTTCAATTCTCATTCGCCAACCACCGCTAAATTCCGATGTTTTGCGGGTAAAATCTGTCCGCAAAAAGCCCAACCCGAGCAAAGTTTTTTCTGTCTCCGCCTCCATATTTTGCGAGCCGAACATTCGCAGACGCTCGTTTTCATAATCAAGAAATTCTATAACATTCTGATATTCAGGAGAATTATAATCTGTCCTTGTAACAAGTTCTGCGGTAAGTTTTTCTATTTTCTGTTTTGTTCTAAAAATTTCATCAAAAGCGGTCAATGCCTCTTCAAAAACAGTTTTTGTATCATTAATTATCAAATGTTGAGGTAAATAGCCAATAGAAATATCGTTTTGGCGTGAAATATTTCCGCTGCTTGGCGCGGCTTTTCCTGCAATCAGTTTCAAAAGCGTAGTTTTCCCCGCGCCGTTTCTGCCCACGAGCGCAATTTTGTCCTTCTGCGACACGAGAAACGAAATCCCATCAAAAAGCGGCTGCCCGCCAAATTCTACCGTAAGTTGCTCAACTGAAATCATTTATTGTTATAATTAGAATTTATTTTTAAAAATAGTGTAAAATAATTAATTCAACTTTCGCAAGTTACTTAATGTGTTACATATCAGCAAATTGTAAAAGTTTTATATTTTGTATTATGTTGATTAACAGGCAATTAGTAAAACCTGATTTTTACCTGATTTTTTTTACTAAACAACCTGAGTAACAAGGAAATTCCCGCCACAATCAACCTGATTACCTGATTTTGTTACCCAAGGCGTTGCCATTGGGCTAAATTTCCCCAACGCGCCGCTACGCTCTGCATTGGGCTAAAATATATTTGCCTTTCAGGCAACAGCCGTAACTTGCAATATTTGTGCCGTTCAAAAAATGTGATATTGCGTACCTACGGCACGCTGTCTGTTATATTAAACGTATTTCTACCAATATTTAGTGCCTAACGGCACATTTAAACCCCTGATTTGCACTACTTATAAGATTTTTCTGCAAAGGTAAAAAAATATCTTTTATCAACAAAAAAACGTCTCTGCAATTTTTTGCAAAGACGTTCTCTTTTGTGCTCGTTTTACTGTCTCGGAGTTGCCTCTTTTGCAACCAATGGGCGACCGTCAAATTCTGCGCCGTTAAGGCTTGAAATTGCTTGTCTTGCTGCGCTGTCGTCTGACATTTCAACAAAAGCAAAGCCTTTGGAGCGTCTTGTGTCGCGGTCTGTAATAATTTTGCACGATGTTACTTCGCCAAACTCTGCAAAAGCATTTTGCAGGTCGTTTTCACGCAGGCGGTAACTTAAATTGCCAACATAAATGTTCATAAAAATAAAATAAATAAGTGAATAAATTTTAGAAGACAGTATCACCAGACGTGGTTAGAAATCAAAAATCTGTCTGTTGAACAGCATTTGTTGGCTACAACCGAGAGAGCAATACAATTTTCTTTTCGGCGACAAAGGTACGCTTTTTTTTTGTTTCTGCAATCTTTTTTTTAAAATATTTTTTAAAATATTAAAAAATAAAGGCTGCTGCTATAAAACAGCAATGCCAAAAGCAAATTTATTTCTGTTTTTTACTTGCAATTTTTAAAAATTTAATCTACTTTTGCAGACTTTTTTAGTTATTAGAGTATAATTTTTTGCCTGTATTCTAATATCTAAAATATAAGTGCAATAAAATTATTAATGTAATACTTTGCGTCTTTGTGCCTTCGCGCCTTTGCGTTCAAAAAATATATTTCTTAACGCAAAGTCGCAAAGAAAATATAACATATAATTATTTTACACTACTTACTTTAATATTTAAACTATATAAAAAATGATTTTAATAACCAACGATGACGGCTATAACTCAAAAGGAATTAATACTTTAATTGAACTTGCAAAGCCTTTTGGAAAAATACTTGTGGTTGCGCCTGACACGCCTCGTTCTGCGCAATCAAGCGCGCTGACGGTGGCTGTGCCTGTAACCTGCAACGAAATTTGCAACGAGGAAAATCTGCGCATTGTTGCTTGCAGCGGAACGCCTGCCGATTGCGTAAAATTTGCGCTTTGTTCGCAGTTTCCAAACTTTGAAGGGCTGCCTGATATTGTGCTTTCGGGCATAAATCACGGCGCGAACTCGTCTATAAATGTGATGTATTCCGGCACGATGGGCGCAACAATCGAAGGCACGCTCTACAATATTCCGAGCATCGGCTTTTCGATTTGCGACCACAACCTTGATGCTGATTTTTCGATTTGCAAAAAATATTTTTCCGAAATAATAAAAGATGTGCTTGAAAATGGCTTGCCGCAAGGCGTTTGTCTGAATGTGAATGCTCCTGTTGGGGAAATTCGCGGCGTAAAATATTGCAGGCAGGCGCGCGGAACTTGGGAAAACGAATTTTTGCCCTCCGCTGCACCGCTTGGGCGCAAGTGTTATTGGATGACGGGCGATTTTATCAATGAAGAGCCGCAAGCCGCCGACACAGACGAATACGCGCTTGCAAATGGGTTTATCTCAATTCAGCCTGTGCAGACAGATTTTACAGACTACGGTTATTTGAAAACTAAAAGTTAAGAACTAAAAACTAAAAAATTACGAGGCTGTCTTAAAACGACCGCCTCTACTAAAAACCTGTTAATAATTTACTTTTTTGTTGTTTATTAAAATATTTTTGTACTTTTGCAAATGTTTTTTCTAAAAAAAAATAAAATTATATTAACCTTATTTTAAAAATTTACCATTATGGCAGTAACGTATGTACTTACCCAAAAGGGAAACCCAAGTAATCCCGATGCCCCCAAGAAATTTTACGCGCAGGCAAAAAGCAGCGGCGAACTCACATTGCGCAAATTGAGCAAAGAGATAGCAGAAGGCAGCACAACGGTTAGCGATACCGATGTGCTTGCGGTGTTGAACGACCTTACCAAAGTGTTGCGCAAACACTTGGACAATGGCGAAATTGTCCGCTTTGGCGATTTCGGCTCGTTTCAGGTAGCCGTTACAAGCGAGGGTGCAGAAACGGCAGCCAAATTCCACCACTCTATGATTAAAGGCGGAAAAGTAACATTCCGTCCGGGTATTGACTTAAAAGAAATGCTTGCCACGCTCAAATACACAAAGGGCTAACCCAAAAGCACGCGGGCTTTCCCCCAAAAGCATTCAGAGCAAATTTTAAAAGCCCGCCTGCGATTTTTAAAAGCAGGCGGGAGTTTAGGTAAAAGGCGGCGGGAGTTTTTGGGAAAGCAGGCGAGGGCAAAAGTTTTGCCATAACTTGCTGATGCAGTTTTAGCACTTCGGTTTGGGCAGAGATAAAGCGGTTTGCCATTTGCGAGATGTGAATTAAGCCGTTGTCGTGTACGCCGATATCAACAAACGCGCCGAATTTGGCGATGTTGGTAACAATTCAGGGTAAGGTCATTCCGACACGAATGTCCGCAATGGTTTTCACAGTCGGGTCGAACTCAAAAACGGTGATTTCTGAGCGCGGGTCGCGGGACGGCTTTTCGAGTTCGTTGAAAACTATAACATACTGATTTATATTAAGGTTTCCAATATTTGATTTTTAGTGAAGAAAAATTCGTTAGGAATAGGCGAAAGTATAGTTTTTTCTTTACATTCTTTCTTAAATTGTATCAAATGATAAAAAATTGCCTCGTATATATCTTTGTAATAAATTTTGCCATTTTTCCATTTTATTTTGCCGGGCAAACCATCAATAACAATAAAATCAAAGAAAACACGTAGTCCGTAGTTTCTTTGCGCTCTTGTAACGACAAACGTCATACTTTCAAATACATTATCAAGCGTCTTAAGTTGATTAAAAATAGCATCTGCTGTAATTTTATATCCAGTCAAAGAGCCAAATTCATCAAACCAAAAATTGTCGGAATGAGTAAATACATACTTGTAATGCTTACTTTGCATAAATAAACAATTACAATCAGTATTGTTTCTGTAAAGGGTAAAATAACCTGCTGTATAATCGTGTCGACTGCTTATCACATCATAGTTATTTAACAATTCGTCTGTCATAAAATTTCGTATATCGCCAAAAACAATATCCAAATCTATATGCCCCCAAAAGTCGTAGCCTTGAATAATGTTTTGAAAAAGAAAACCGTATGCAGGTTTGAAATCGCAAAGTTTATATGGCTTATCAATATTTACTTCAAAGCCCAATTGTTTACTAAAATTCATCTTCAAATCTTCGATAGTATGATATACTATTTGGACATTATTGGGTTTGTTGCGTATCACTTCTGTATTATCTGAGATAATAAAAAAGTCAATAGTTGGATTATAACCACAAGTGTGAATAAAATACGGAAAATACCAAGGATACTCTCCATACCAACATACTAATAATGCTATTTTTGTATTCATTTTGATATTAAATTATTTGTTTTGTTAAATTCATTGTGCCTTTATTCAGTTCATAGACAAAATCTGCCACTTTGTTTATTAATGATAAGCGGTGAGTTATTATTAATATAATAGAATTTTGTTTTAATCTCTCTAATATTTTTACTACTAATGTTTCCGTATTTTTATCCAAAGCAGCCGTTGGTTCATCTAATATATAGAATTGAGGACTGCGATATAAAACACGCAATAAACCGATAATTTGTTTTTGTCCGCCTGAAAGATTAATGCCTTCTTCGCCGATTATAGTCATCAACCCGTTTGGTAAACTTTTTATAATATCAGTCAGTTCATACTGTTCAATAAGTTGCTGGATTAATTCAGCATTGGCGTTTTCACTAAGAGAAATATTGTATAGCAAATTGCCATTGAATATATAAACTTCTTGGGGTATGACTCCTATCTTACTGCGCCAATTTTCAATAGCAATGTTTTGTAATGCGATATTTTTATTAACAATTATTTTCCCTTGTTCCCAAGAATAGAATTTTTGTAAAATATTAGCCAATGTGGTTTTACCTCCTCCACTTTCACCAATAATAGCAGTGACAGTTCCTTTCTTTAAAGTAAGATTCAGATGTTCAAAAAGGGGTTGTCTGCCTGCAAATCGGAAAGAAACATCTTGTACTTCTATACTGTTAATTTCGTTTAAGTTCATACCTTCTTCTTGCTCTTTTTCAACAGAAACAATGTCGTACATTCTATCAAATGCAACCTTTGCTTCATTGATAGATATAAAAGTAAGTGCCAAATTACCTATTGAAGGCAACAACGACCCTGATATACCTAAAATAGCCATTAATTCACCTAATTTTAATTCATTATTTAATACGGCGATAGATGTATAACTTAAAATGCCAATTAAAAAAACTACTCCAATTATTCCTGCTTGCCACGACATTTGTATATTAATCATTCCCAGTCGAAATATTTTATGCTGAAAGTTTCCAAAGATTGAAATGTTTTGTTTTAAGAAAGCATTTTGTTTGTTGTCATTTTTTACGGTACTAATTCCTTGTATGGTTGTAATATAGTTGCTTTCGTTTAATGCGTGCGACTGCATTATTGCCCTTTGTGAATCTGTGATTTTTTTATTATTTCTAAAAATAACAAGAAAGTATATCGGAAGACCTGCAACACATATTAAAACAACTGTGGGAGAATAAAACCATAACAACATAATGGACACAATACAAATTAGAGTTTCCATAATTGTGCTGCTAATAATAGTTTTTATTATATCTTGTATTCTATTAGTATCATTTAATCGAGCAACAAGTTCGCCTATTTTTCGATTGTCAAAAAACAGTTTTGGCAAATGTAATAGATTGTCAAAAAAATGATTATTAATACGATTATTGAAATTTTGAGATTGTTTGATAATTAAAAACTCTCTTAATACGATAAATCCTACGCGAAAAAGAAGTAATATTGAAAGTAAAACTATGCCGATAATAAGTTTTTGGGTATTTTGTGTTGGCAATATATCATCTATTAATTTTTGCGAAAACACAGAGACTGACAGACCAAACAAAGCAACACCCAATCCGATAATTATTATAAATAGCAGCAATTTCAAATCGGGGTTCAAAAGTTGAAATAATAACTCTCTTTTGTTCTTTTTAGATAGTTTATTGGTAATAAACTTTTCGTTAGGTAATAATACTAAATAGTTGCGGGTACACCAATATTGTTCTATTTCTTTTTCTGAAAGGTAATATATTCCTTTTGCTGGGTCGCCTATCAAAAATCCTGCTTGATTGTTGTATTCGTAACATACTACATAATGTCCTAAACCTCCATCATACAAAAAATGCAAGATTACAGGAATATTATGTTTTTTTAATGTTTGTATATCTCCCTTTGTACCTTTGACATCGAACCCTTTTTGCTTTGCTGCCTGATACAGACCTAATAGCGATGCTGTATGTAGTGTAGTACCACTCTGTTCTCTTAGTTGCTCAAGTGATTCGCTTCCTCCATAGTATTGAATAATGGATAATAAACAAGCAACGCCGCAATCGGAATGATAACGTTGTATAATATGCGTTTTTTTGATGTGTTTTAGTTTCTTTTTGCTATTCATTGCTAATTTTTTTGATTTTTGAAAGCAAATAATCTACTTTTATTGCGCTGTTACTTCTGTATAACAAAATACCATTTTTACTATAAACCAATGAAGATGGTAGATTTGTTACTCCAAAAGAATTTGGAAATTCACATTTATAATCATTCAGCAGAGTTACATTGTCGTACATATCTAATTTATATTTTTTCTGATATAAAATGATTTCCTGTATAGGTTCAATAGACACAAAAATAATTTGTATGTCGGCGAACTTTTCTATGTTAGACAGTATGTCTTCTGTTTCCATTTGACAAATATCGCACTCACTGCTGAAATAAAAAAATATTACTGGTTCATTTTGTTTTAAATCTGTATTTGTAAAATAGTTGCCTTGCAACGTTTTTAATGTAAAAGCGGGAAGATGCGAAACTCTTTCTTCGCGTATCTTTTTATTATAAGAAATTTTCATTATATAGTACCCTGCATAAGCAAGCGCGACAAAGATTATTACAGGCAGTAATATTTTTATAATCCGTTTCATATCAGTTAGTTAAATTAATAGAAATAAACATCATTGCAACTATCCATATAATTAGCAAAATTCCATAAGAAAGAAAAACTATTTCAAATGATTTAAGATATGTTTGGTTAAGCAACTTTTTAACTCCCACAACCAATATTATCCAATATGCTAATTCAAATAGATTAATTAATGAAATTGGGTAAATAAACAATTTGTCTAATGTATTAATATCAAAAAAATTAATAATCGACAATGGATAAAATGAAGATAAATATTCTAATGTATAATCACTACAAATAACTCCGAACCAAAATATCTTAATAAATGCTGCTGCGAGGGTACTCCATTGTGCAAATAATACAATGCGCCATACATTTGAAAATTTTACATCAAAATTTGTTTCATTCATATAGTAAATCCATATGACGATTAAAACAACAAATGCTATAAAAATAGTAGTCAGATACAATATAACAGGAGCAAAAATATATCCAACCCACAACCACGTCTGACGAATATTAAGGCTGTTATTGATAATTTCCTGTGTATATTTTTCAGACAAACTTTGAGATATTAACGTATCTGTTTGTATAAAACTATTGTATTCATACGCAAATAAAAAAGATAGAAATGCTATGAGAATGAAGTGCAGATAGTTGTTTTTTAATAACATAAGTAATAAAAATTTCGTTTATTGATTGAAATATTGATATATGTCCGCTATATTTTCAGCACTCTTGTTTATAACGTCTTTAATAATAACTCCTTTTTCCATTAATAAAATGCGGGAAGAAACATCGTGTATGTAATTCAAGTTGTGGCTGGAAATGAGTACAGTTGTGCCAAATTGAGTGTTTAGCCATTGGAGTAATTGTTTCATTTCAATTTGAGACGAAGGGTCAAGAAAATTAAACGGCTCGTCTAAAATAAGAATTTCAGGTTGTATCATCATCGCAGCAACAATGCCTATTTTTTGTCGGTTGCCAGATGAAAAATGACGGATATGTTTCTTTTCATTAAGAATTTCACCATTCATAAATTTTTCAAATTTCGTCAATCGCTCTTTTACCTCATTCGCATTTAACCTGTATACTTTGCCTGTGAATGTAAAATATTCCTGCGGCGTAAAAAAGTCAATTAGAAAATTGCTGTCTATAAAAGAGCCAGTATATGATTTCCAATCTTCATTTTTAACTACATCTACTCCATTTATAAAGACATTGCCTGTGTCTGTCTGAAGCAAATCAAGTATCAAACGGAAAGTTGTTGTTTTGCCTGCGCCATTATTTCCAATAAAACCAACGACTTCACCTTTATTTATTGTAAGCGAAGGAATATCAACAGCAGTGTTTTTGTTGAAAGTTTTAAGCAAATTATTAATCTGTATCATAAGTAGTTAGGTATTTCTAAAACCATTTATATTTTGATATTTCCGAATTAAAAAGCGATTGTAAATATTTTTCAGCCAAAAAGGACTGAGTGCCGTCATCACAATACCTGTTGCCAACATAACATAATTGGCTGTCGTTTCAGATGTAAATAATTTTATCAAAAATATAATGCCTAATGACAGCATAATAAGTCCTACTGACATAAAAGATTGAAGTGAATAATTAACAATATTGCGTACCGAACCTAATATATCGAAACGTTCTTTATTATACACTACATTTTGAAATATGAAAAATAGCACGATTCCGCAGCCAAAGAAAAAAATAGAGATATAAAATAATATTGGTATCTTATTGATGTTTAATGCAATATGTATAATGAAAACTAATGCGGAAAAGAATATACATATAACATATTTGATTTTTAAAATCAGATATGGTGTTTTTTCGGGTGCAACCATTAACTTGTCAAAAAATGTAGATTCAGCACCAAAAGAATAATCTCCAAAGGTACTTCCAAGTATTATTGTTGGCATTAACAGAATAAAACATAACATAAAAAAATTGACTTCCGTGCCATATAGCATAAGCAAACTGCCTATTACAAGCAAAACAAAAGAAAACATATTTCGTTTTAACTGACTTCTTGTAACTTCTTTCAAGCACAATTTTACGATTTCTCCTTTTAAACTCAAATTATTAAACAGGTTTATATTAAATGAAGTGGAAAATAATCTTTTTTTGCTGGTTAGTTGGGCATATAATTCAGTTCGACAGGATTTAAAAAAGACAATAAATAAGCCCGAAAACAACAATAACAATCCGATAAATGCCCATAACTGATATTGAGAAAATATCAAGTTTATATCTATTAATAATTCGGGATATACGGCTACATAATATGCCGTATATCCTGCACAGACAGCCAATAGCAGAGAGAGAAAAGTAAAAAGGAAGGATTTCCAAGTTGACATTATTTCTATATAGCGCATAATAAAACTGATTGTTATACTGACTAAATAGACAGAAAAAATCAACAATGGAAGATTAAATAAATCAAATGTTTTAAAAAAGAACGGTGTGAGCATTACAACCCATATAAAATTCCACCCCGACAACAATTCTTTAATAAACAACAGTATATATATTTTTTTTCGAGGAATGGGCAAAGTCAGAAACGGCAATACATCAATATGTTTATAAGATTTTAAAAAAAATTTGAGTATAATATCTATTACAAATAGGAATAAAAAGAAACGGCTAAAAGTATCTATTGGTACAGAGGTTGGCTCTATTAGCATTAAAAACCTGTCAAGAAAAAATCCTGCGACGATAAGGTTAATGGTAATATAACCAAAACCTATACAAGATAAGATTTTGGTTGCAAGTTTGTCGTAGAATGACAAATGCCGCCTAATTGATAATAAATAAATACGAATAAGTTCACGCATATTTTGTTGAAAAAGAATTAAAGAAAGTTCCTCTAAAAAGTTTTTACTCAATTTTAGAGGAAACTTAATTTAGAAAATGTACTTTGCACATCGTTAGCAATTTGCCATAATTGCACATCCACCACCGATAATAGCAAGACACCCAGCAGGAGAAAATCCAAGAAAGGCTCCTCCAATTACGGACACAACTCCTCCGACACACCCCCAGTTGATACTGCCTGCTTGTATCGCTTCCATTTCGCTCATACTGAGTTCATTTTCTATTACAGACAAACTCATTTTTTTTGTTCTGTTCATATTCAATTTTGCCAAATATAACCCTGTTTGGCACGGTTTTAAGTTACAAAGGTAAATAAATTAATTAAAGAATACGCGGCAAAGTTACAAATAGTTTTTGTATCGACAAAATATTTCTTGCATTTTTTTTGATATTTCTTGCATTTTTTTCTGCTTGTACCTTGTAATATTTTGTAAATTAGCAAATTATGTATTATAAAAAAATTCATTTAGGCAAACTAATTCAAACATTTGTAAAAGAGAATAATATAAATAGCGCAGACCTTGCTCGAAAAGTAGGAAAAACACGACAAAATATATATGACTTATACAAACGTGATGATATAGAAGTAAAATTATTTCTTGCAATTTCTGATGCTTTGCAACATAATTTTATAGATGATTTGTGTCCGCCCCAAAAAGATAATGCTGTGGCTGCTGATTTAGACACAATTTTTGAGGCTCTCAAACTTTTGATTAAAGACAAATTAAAAGAAACGTTTTGATTTGTTCCAACGGCATTCGCATTAGTTTTTTAGGTCTGCACACGGAAAAATGCTGGCAATCAGAGAGGTCTTAACATTTCCAAAGTTTTCGGAACTTTGGAAATGTTTTTTTTGACTACTTTAAACTCAACTGCACCCTTTTTCTTGCAGTATCTACTTCCAGCACTGTAGCCATTACTTGCTGATGCAGCAAAACTACTTTTGTCGGGTCGGAGATAAAGCAAATTTCTAAACTTTTGGATTCTCAATTCCGACTTATTGAAGAATTATTAAAGAAAAAGTAGGCGATTGCCTACTTTTCTTTAACAATTAATGTTTCTGTTTTATTGACGAACTTTGCTGTGTTTCAAAATTTGTGTGGGCTGGAGTGCCGTAATAATATACCTTTGAGGCGTGTCTTGCCTCAATTTCAAGGCTGTTGTTAGCGTTTATCGTTGCAGTTGATGCGCCCGAAACCGCAATTTTACAATTATCTATTATCAAATCTTTTGCAAAAAGGGCTGATGCCCCCGACAAATTTATATAGGAATTTTCCACTTTGCCCGAAATATCAAGTTTTGATGCACCGCTTATTAACATAGTTAGTTTTTTGCAGTCAAATTCTAATTTTCCCTCAGACGAACCGTTGAAATTTAAAGTCAATTCATTAAAAATCAGAGATTTACCTTCACTGAAAATTTTACAAGACCCCGATGATTGAATTTGCTGTAAATCTTTAAAATTGACATAAATATTCAATTTTTTTACGTTAATACTCTTGCAGTTATCTTTAAATCTTGCAAACAGAATGCCGTTTCTCACAGAAATATCAATATAATCAATGATATGTTCGTCTGTTTCCACAACAACATTTTCGCTGCCGCTCTGAATTAAGTAAATATTCAGGGCAGACATAACATCAATTTTGTTAAAACCCGATGCCGAAAATTCCTTTTTTACAATGTTGCCATTGCCCACAATATCTTTTCCAGCAGCATTTATATTAACTTTTTGCGCTGTACAGCCTGTTGATATTGCAATTATTGCCATAAAAATTAATTTTTTAATCATAGTGTTTTTTATTTATTTGTTACAAAATAGTATTTTTATTTTTTTACAATCTCTCTTTTTCTTCTTCATTGCTTATATTTCGTTGCTGTCTATTAACTTTATTGCTGCCGAAACTGTAAGAAATTGCCAATCTGAAATTTATCGGGTTGTAATTCCCTTTTTGATACGTTAAAATTCCACTTCTTTCGGCTTTCCAGTTAAAAGAATATTGTTTTAACAGGTTGTTTCCTGTAAGTGTTACAGATAAATTTTTGTTTAAAAATAACATTTTATAGAAAGCATTTAACTGAAATTTTTGATAAGAATAGGTTAAATCAGATTCGTGCTGTGGCGAATATACAAAGTCAAAACCTGCCAATATTGTCTGTTTTTTATTCAGATAAAAAGTATTATTTGTCTGAATATCACCACTATAACCCTCCATT
>JAISKN010000213.1 GCA_031260925.1 Prevotellaceae bacterium
GTGTGCGATTTGGAAAACAAAATAATAACTACTGATTTGTCTGCCTATTCGTACGATGCACTGTTAGAAAGTTATTTTATGACCGACAAATATTCCGAAGTCATAAAAAGTAAGATAGCTGAATATGAAATTTTATCTTCAAAGGAAAATAAAACTGCGGAAGATATTGAAACTATCAAATTATTGCGCGACTATTTTGCCCACGCTCCCAAGTATTTATCTAAAGAACTTTTTGTCAAATTACAACAAATAGAACTTGACAATTTAAGATAGGCGAACTGATTATGGTATATTTAGAGAAATCACAACCTGCTCCAACCTCTTTGGCCGTAGAAAAAACGAAAGTAAGTGGGGACTATAAAACACCGGAAGTTTTAGACAGACTAAAAACTGATTTTAAAAATAAATGCTATATTTGTGAGTTTAAAGCACCAACTTCAATTAATGTTGAACATTTTGTACCGCATAAAAACAACAGGGATTTAATGTTCGATTGGAATAATTTATTCTTGTCGTGTGCGCATTGCAATAACACTAAACTTGCTAAATATGATAACATATTGAATTGCACGGATAAAACGCATGATGTTGAAAATAAAATCAAATACATATTTAACCCCTTTCCGATAGAACACGTAAATATTGAGGCGTTGGATGGCTCTGCGAAAACTCAAAATACAAAAGAACTATTGTTAGCAATATATAATGGTACAACTCCTTTAAAAAAATTAGAATCAGCCAACTTGAGGAATTGTCTTCTTAATGAAATTAGAGATTTTCAACAACTATTGCTTGAATATTTTAATGATAGTATTTCTGCGGAAGAAAAACAGTTATTATTATCAAAAATAGACACGCATATAAGTCGCGAATCACATTTTACAGCATTTAAGCGCTGGATTATAAAAGAAGATCCAAAACTCAATATGGAATTTGGAAAGTATATTGATTAGGATCGCCGTTGAACGATAATAAAAAAGGGTTATTGAAGCAAGATAGCATTCAATAACCCTTTTATTTAATAGAAACTATTTACTCTTCTTCTTTTTTGTAAGGGAACAGTTTATCTACACCTACGATGATCGCTAAAAATAACGCCATAAAAAGAAATACGCCGACAAGTCCGAGACCTGTTATTTCTAATGCGTGTTGAAAATCCAGACTTTGTATATTTTCTAATATATTCATTTTATTTTGTTTTTAATATGATTACATGAATAATGGAACCAACATTAATATCAATCCACCAACGATGACCGATCCGATTTGTCCGCCTACATTGGCGCTGATAGCAGGCATTAACAAGTAATTGTTAGGATCTTCCTTCAAGCCCATTCCGTGAATAACACGCGCTGACATGGGGAATGCCGAAATACCGCAAGCCCCAACCATGGGGTTGATTTTATTACCTTCTTTGTAAAACAAGTTCAAAAATTTGGCAAAAAGTACGCCGCCCGCTGTATCGAACACAAAGGCAAAGATACCCAAGCAAAGAATCATTATCGTATGTATTTCTACAAATTCGTTGGCTGTCATGGTACTTGCAATGGTAATACCCAATAAAATAGTCACAAGGTTGGCCAATTCTTTTTGTGCCGTTTGCGACAAAGAATTGAGCACGCCGCACTCGCGAATCAAGTTACCGAACATCAAAAATCCGATCAACGCCAAAGATGAAGGCGCGATTATTCCGGCTAAAATCGTAATGATAATAGGGAAAAGAACCAATGTGGTACGGGAAACTCTTTTGGCAGTATTGGTTTTCATGCGAATCAACCGTTCTTTTTTTGTAGTCAAAAGTTTGATTACCGGAGGTTGAATAATCGGCACAAGCGACATATACGAATACGCCGCCACCGTAATAGGCCCGAGCAATTGCGGCGCTAACTGTTGCGACACGATAATAGATGTAGGGCCGTCGGCAGCGCCAATAATTCCGATAGAGGCTGCTTCGGACAAACTAAACCCAAAGGCCACCGCCAAAAGCATGGTAATAAAAATACCCAATTGTGCTGCTGCACCAAACAACAGCAAAGTCGGTTTTTGGAACAACGGCGAGAAATCAATCATTGCCCCGATGGCGACAAAAATCAGCAACGGAAACAGTTCCGTGTGAATACCGGCATCCCGCAATACATCAAGCGCCCCTACCACCACGTTTCCGGCAGGATCGGTTTGCGTGAGTGCAGCCGTAAAGGGAATGTTTACAAGAATGGCGCCAAACCCTATGGGCAGAAGTAACGTCGGTTCGTATCCCTTCTTAATGGCCAAATAAATCAAGATTAGCCCTACGGCAATCATTACCAGATGTTTCCACGTCATAAATGCTATGGCGGGCATCAAAGTTGCAAAATCCATAATATTTTATTTATTTATAATTGATTATTTTTCTTTCTTCAATTCGTCAATTTCTTTTTTCTCGTCGGCAATTCGTTCGCGAAGTTCAACGATTTTTTTCACGTCCGAAATCAACATCGAAAGCACGATTGAAAATGCAAGCGTAAATATGATTACGGCAAGCGAAACCCACGAATGTGCATGGAAAAATTCTGCAACCGGCTCAAAATAGCCCAAAAGCATTTTTACACCGATAAAAAACAGAATGAAGCATACACCGTGTTTGAGGAAGCGGAACATTTTCATAATTCCTCTCAGCGCAAAGAACAGCGATACCAAACCCATTACTGCGAATACATTCGACGAAACAGCCAAAAAGTTTTCTTCACCGTGCGAAAGAATGCCTTGTTCGCCTTCGGCAATCACACCGATAATGGCAGGAATAGAATCGACAGCAAACAACACGTCTGTGGAGCCGATGACTAAAAGGCAAAGAAAAATCATGGTCACAAACGTTTTTCCGTTTTCTTTTATAAAAAATTTAGACGAATGTTCGTCTGCATAAATCGG
>JAISKN010000214.1 GCA_031260925.1 Prevotellaceae bacterium
AATCATAAGCAGAAAACGGAGTTGGTTACGCGCGCTTTTGACTTTGCACGCAAGGCGCACGAGGGCGTGAAACGGCGTTCGGGGTTGCCCTATATTTTGCACCCGATTGCTGTGGCTCATATTGTGGTGAGCGAAATCGGGCTTGGCTCGACTTCGATTTGCGCCGCGCTGCTGCACGATGTGGTGGAAGATACCGATTTTACGTTGGAGGACATTGAAAACCTTTTTGGCAAAACGATTGCGAATATTGTTGATGGTTTGACGAAAATTTCGGGCGGAATTTTTGCCGATTCTGCCTCGAAACAGGCGGCAAATTTTCAAAAACTGTTTCTCACAATTCCAGATGACGTGCGGGTGATAATGATAAAAATGGCTGACAGACTGCACAATATGCGCACGCTTGATGCAATGTCGCCGCTCAAACAGCAGAAAATCACGGGCGAAACGATTTATATTTACGCGCCGTTGGCTCAGCGATTGGGCTTTTTCAGCATCAAAACCGAACTCGAAAATCTTTGTCTGAAATATCAGCAGCCGCAACTTTACGATGAATTGCAGAAAAAAATTGACGATTTAACCCCGCAACTTCGCGAAAATTACGAGCATTTTATTGAGCCGATAAAAGCAAGACTTGAGGCAAAAGGCATAAAATACCGTATCAGCAGAAGAATAAAAACTCCCTATTCCATTTATAAAAAGCAGATAACCAAGAACTTACGTTTTGAAGAGATTTTTGACCTTTTGGCTGTCAGAATTATTGTTGAGCCGCGAGAAAACGAAACGGAATCTGACGTTTGCTGGAGTGTTTTCGGCATCGTAACTTCGTTTTACAACGAACACCCAAACCGCACACGCAACTGGATAAAAGAGCCGAAAGAGAATGGTTATCAGGCATTGCACCTGACGGCGATGCTGCGCGGAGGCAAGGGCGAAACAGGAAAATGGATAGAGGTGCAAATTCGCACTAAAAAAATGGACGAAATCGCTGAACACGGCGTGGCGGCGCATTGGAAATACAAATCTGGCGTGGGAAAACAGGACGATGAGCAGAGCAATTTTGACAAATGGTTTCTCTCTATAAAAGAGTTGCTGACAGCGGAAACGGTTGATACAGTGGAACTTGTGGATAAATTCAAGATGAATCTTGAAACAAGGGAAATTTTTATTTTCACACCGCGCGGCGAAATCAAAAAGTTGCCTGTCGGTTCTACCGTGCTTGATTTTGCGTTTTCGCTGCACAGCGAACTCGGAATGCACTGCATCGGCGCGCAGGTTGACCACCGTCTTGTGCCGATTTCATACGTTCTGCGTTCGGGCGAGCAGGTCGAGGTTTTGACTTCAAAAACGCAAATTCCCGATACTTCGTGGCTTGATATTTTGACAACGCCAAAGTTTCGAGGAGTAATTCGCACCGCACTTCGACCACAACTTAACGACTTGCAAAAAAAAGGGCAGGAGATGCTCGAAGAACGCCTTAAAAAACTTGAAGTCAGGCTCACAGACGACAATATTAGAACGCTTTTAGTGAAATTTGACTACAAAAAAACGCATAGACTTTATATTGATATTGCGCGTGAAAAAATTAATCTTGCTGAAATAACAAAAAAAACATTCCCTAAAAAGCGTCAATCGCTGATGTCTTGGGTAAAAAAACCGTTTGTAAGTTCTGGCGAAACCGCTGGAAATAAGCCGATTAAGATTTCAAAAAACGAAGTTCTCTACATTACCAAAAAAGATATTGAGTCGAATTTGATACAACTTGCCGCCTGCTGCCACCCAATTCCCGGCGATGAAATTATCGGTTATTCAGAAGATAAAAAACAGGTGATAATTCACAAATGCGAATGTGTTGAGGCTCAACGACTTAAAGCAAATTTCGGCAATAAAATTTTGCTTGTAGAATGGCGCAAAGAAAACGAACTTGCGTTTTCTACCACGCTTTTAATTGAGGGAATTGACAGGCAAGGGCTTTTGCGTCAGATAGTTAAGGTAATTTCGGAGGACATTCAAATTAACATCAAAAATATCAGTTTGGAGGCGACAGACGGCGTTTTTAATGGCAATATCACAATTTTTGTACACGGAAACGAAGAAGTTGAGCGCATTTCCAATAAATTGCTGAAAATTAATTCTGTAAAAACGGTTAAGAGAATTAATAATTAATTGTTAATGGTTAATTATTAATTATTAATGATTAATGATTAATTAAACTTTCACAAGTTAAAAAATATGCAAAAAATAAACCTGATTTATACCTGATAAACAAACAAAACAACCTGAGTAACACAAAATAACTTCTTACACAACCTGATTACCTGATTAATATCTAATCAAGTTGAATAAGAAAAATAATTAGGTTATTGTCGTTTTTAAACGCTCAATGTATAACGGCGCGTGCAGTTATCTGCTGAAAGATACAAACAGCGCAGAAGTTATCAAGTGTATAGAAACGGTTAATAGTGGAGAAGAATATATTTGTGAAATAATTCAGAAAAAATTAAAGACAATAGAAGGCGGAGAAAAAATCATTCATCTTAGAACTCGCGAAAAAGATGTTCTTCCGCTTATCGCAGCAGGCTTGCCAGACAAAGAAATTGCCAAGCAAACTTGTATGTCATATCACACCGCACGCGACTACCGCACGGCACTGTTAGAAAAATTTAACGTTAAAACTTCAATAGAACTTGCTAATGAAGCCAAAAAAAAACTATTTATATAGTCTATTAGTTTTTAAAAATAATGAAAAAAGAGAATATAAAATAGAAAAACCTGTCATTCCCGCGCAGGCGGGAATCCCATTTGTACATTGCAGTAAGGGGATTCCCGCCTGCGCGGGAATGACACCTATTTTTTTTAGTTATTACCAAAATTTATTTTCATAACACCTCAAAAAATTATTAACTTAATAAGTCTGTTCTTCTTCATTTATCGTTCTCCAAAGCAAATCTTTGAGTTTGTCGAGATTGTATTGCGACACTGACGAGAAAAAAATGTGCGGAATGTCTTTTGGCAACGTTTTTTCGAGTTCGGGTATTAAATCTTCGCCGAGAATATCAGTTTTTGAAATTGCCAAAATGCGCTGTTTATCAAGCAGTTCTGGGTTGTATTTTTCGAGTTCTTTCAATAAAATTTGATACTCATCACTTACATCTTTGCTGTCGGCAGGCACAAGAAAAAGTAAGATTGAATTTCGCTCAATATGGCGCAAAAACCTGAGACCCAAGCCTTTGCCTTCGGCTGCTCCTTCGATAATTCCTGGAATATCAGCCATACAAAACGAGTGTCCATCGCGGTAAGAAACAATGCCGAGATTTGGCACAAGAGTTGTAAAAGGATAGTCGGCAATTTCGGGTTTCGCCGCCGACACCACACTCAAAAGCGTACTTTTGCCCGCATTCGGAAAGCCTACCAAACCAACGTCAGCCAGCACTTTGAGTTCAAGTATAACCTCTTTTTCTATCATCGGCTCGCCCGGCTGTGCAAAGCGCGGCGTTTGATTTGTCGATGTGCGGAAATGCCAGTTTCCCTGTCCGCCGCGTCCGCCTTTGAGCAAAACAATTTCCTGTCCGTCTTCGACAATTTCGCACAAAAGTTCGCCTGTAACGGCATCGTGAGCCACAGTGCCAAGCGGAACGGTAATAGTTTTGTCCTCGCCGTCTTTGCCGAAACTGCGGCTACCGCTGCCGCTTTCGCCGTGTCCAGCAAAGATATGGCGTTCATATTTCAGATGCAGCAAAGTCCAGTAATCTTTACTTCCGCGCAGATATATATGTCCGCCGCGTCCGCCATCGCCGCCGTCTGGTCCGCCTTTCGGCACAAATTTTTCACGGTGCAAATGGGTTGAGCCTTTGCCTCCATTGCCAGAACGGCAATATATTTTTACATAATCTATGAAATTGGACATTTTTATTTATGATTTATGATTTATGATTTACGATTTTTGATTTACGATTTACGATTTACAATTTTTGATTTACTATTTACTATTTACTATTTACTATTTACGATTTTTGATTGAATGAAAAATTATATCATTATTATTTACTATTTATTTTACTGCGAATTTATGAATTAAATTTTAATTTGTTAAAAATTGTGAATGTGCAGTTAAATATATTTTTAAAAAATTTATTTACTTTTTTAATTTACAATTAACGCATTTTTTCAATCGTAAATCAAAAATTGTAAATTAAATTATTTTGCTTGTTTCGGCATTAAATTAGCATTAACAATGCGTTCTTCCTGCCATTTTCTGTTGTCGGCGATTGAGCCTTTTAGATATTTTTCAATCATTAATGATACAATCGGAGCAGCCCAAGTTGCACCGAACCCCGCATTTTCTACTAC
>JAISKN010000240.1 GCA_031260925.1 Prevotellaceae bacterium
TATTGATTTACCAAATGAATATAAAATTACTTATGTGCCATCAAAATACCACACAAATGGAATAGCCCCTGTTGAGTTTGTGTTTGATTTTTGTACAAATAAAAATATTAAAAGTCTAACTTTACAATATTTAATAGAATTGAATGACAGAACAATAACAGAGAAAGTAGAACTTAAACAGAAAAAAAAATGTTATTTTTCTGTTCATTAAGGGTGGTAGCATTTCAAATATGGTGTTATGAATTTATTTATCTAATAATCACTGCTGGTGCGGACTTTCAGTTAGTTCTTGCTAACCGTAACACGTTTCTAAAACGTATTACGGTTTTTTGGCTGAAAGCCAAAAAATAATTTAGCCCAATCGCAAAGCGTAGCGGCGCGTTGGGTGTTAAATGGAACGGTATAAAAAAATTATGCTGCCATTTTACAATATTCATTTATAAACCTTACTACTAAAATTTTCTTATTTTGCTGTGTTTTTTGCTGTAAGTAAAATAAATTACAAAGCCAATCAACATCCACGCAATCAGTCGAATCCAAGTGTCAAGAGGCAGCGAAACCATTATGCCCAAACAGATGACAATACTCAAAATCGGCACGAGCGGCACAAGCGGCGTGCGGAAAGCGCGAGGCAAATCAGGCTCTTTTTTGCGCAGTATCATTATGCCGACAGACACAATGATAAACGCGAGCAATGTGCCGATAGAAACCATATGTCCGAGTATTCCAATAGGAAACAAGCCGCCCAAAAGCGCAGCCAAGCCGCCAACAACAATACTTGTGATGTATGGCGTTTTGAATTTTGGGTGAGTGCGGGAAAAACTTTTCCACAGCAAGCCGTCTTGCGACATCGTGTAAAAAATGCGCGACTGTCCGTAGAGCAGCACCAGAACTACACTGCTCAGTCCCGCTATCGCGCCCACTTTGACAATAATCTGCAGCCACGACAGCGAACTGCCCACGCGGTCAATAGCCAAAGCAATAGGAGCAGGCACATCAAGATACTTGTAATTGACAATGCCTGTCAGCACAAGCGCAACCGCGATATAGAGAATTGTGCAGATTATCAGTGTGTATAAAATTGCTTTCGGCATCGACTTTTGCGGATTTTTTGCCTCCTGCGATGCCGTTGAAACCGCATCGAAACCAACGTAGGCAAAGAAAACTACGCCTGCGCCCGCCAAAATGCCAGAAATGCCGAAATTGCCCCAACTGCCTGTGTTTGCAGGCACAAATGGTATCCAGTTAGATGTGTCGATATACGAAATGCCAAAGCCGATAAAGAGCAAAATAACGACAATTTTTATCAACACCACAATATTATTGAAACGCGCCGACTCTTTGATGCCGACAACCAAAAACGCCGTCATAAACACCACCACAAACACCGCAGGAAAATTGATAATTGCGCCTGTATATTCCCAACCTCCTGCCGCAGAATTGTAAATGACAGGGCTATTGCAGATTTTTTCGGGCAAATGAATGCCGAAATCTTTGAGCAGACTTACCACATAACCCGACCAGCCCACAGATACCGTTGCTGCGCCAAAGAGATATTCGAGTATCAAGTCCCACCCGATAATCCACGCAGGAAGTTCGCCCATAGTGGCGTAGCCGTAGGTGTAGGCACTGCCCGCCACAGGAATTGTAGAGGCAAATTCGGCGTAGCAAAGCCCTGCAAACAGGCAACCCAACGCCGATACCACAAACGAAATAGCAAGTGATGGACCTGCGTGTTGCGCTGCTGCTGTGCCTGTAAGCACAAAAATCCCTGCGCCAATTACCGCACCAATGCCTACTGCCGTCAGGTTGGTGGTGGTCAAATACCGTTTCAACTTGTTGCCTTCTTCCGCCTCTGTAAGAATAGCGTTTATTGGCTTTCGCAAAAATAAGTTCATAGGAAAATGATTTTTGTTAAAATTTTTAGCAGCACAAAAGTAAATAAAAATTGTGTAATAACAAAAAATTTAGGTGTCATTCCCGCGAAGGCGGGAATCCCATTTATAGAATGAAGTACTGTCAGTCCCGCCTTCGCGGGAATGACAGGTTTCTTTATTTTATAACCTTTTTTCTATTGGAATTGCTATGTAAGTATAGATAAACTCATTTTTATAATAACTCTGGATTGCTTCGGAAATACCTCGCAATGACGGCAGTCATTGCAGCAAAGGGGTACGTCATTGCGAGGTATTTCCGAAGCAATCCATAAAAAATTACTTAAATAACGTAATATCTATATTTAGTTACTAATTCCTTTCTATTATTTTGATTATTTTTCTATTTTTTATCATTATAAAATTTTTGTAAAACGAAAAACGCTTTTTTCTTGTTGCCGCTGCTTGAAACCAAGCCTTTGCGGTTGAAATAATCTTGTATGCCTGTCAGTGCGCGGCGCGGCGAGTAGAAATCAACCAAAATCCAAGGCGACAAGCCCGCAAGTCCGTCTATTTTATCAAGCATTTCGAGGTTGCGAATGTAAAGTTCTTCCTGATACTCCTCTGTCCAGCGTTCAGTTTTGTCGCCGTGCAAACCGTAAAGTGCGCCACCGCCAAATTCGCTGACAATCACAGGTTTATTGTACGGAATATTCCAAACAAAATTCCTTGCATCTTCGTTTGTACCGCGATACCAGCCGACATACTGGTTAAAACTTGCCACATCAACATACTCGTTCATATTGTCGTTCAACTCATTGACATTGCCTTTGGCGGAAGCAACCTCCATAGCCATAGAAATTAGCCGCGTGTTGTCTTGCGTGCGGGCATATTTTGCAAGTTTGCCGAGAAAAAGGTCACGGGCATCGCTGTGAGGAGTTTCGTTGGCGATAGACCAAATAACAACAGCACAGCGGTTTTTGTCGCGGTAAATCATATCGTGCAACTGATTTTCAGCATTCTGGTAAGTAGCCTCATTTCCCCAACTGATTGTCCAATAAACAGGAATTTCCGACCACACCATAAAGCCCATTTCTTCGGCACTGCGCACCATAAATTCGTTGTGCGGATAGTGCGCCAAACGTACATAATTGCAGCCAAGTTCTTTCGCCCAATTCAGCAAAGTGCGCGCATCTTCCTTTGTGCAGGCGCGCCCCTGACGAAATGGAGCCTCTTCGTGAATGCTTATTCCGCGCAGAAAAACTTTTTTGCCGTTCAGGCGAATTTCTTTGCCGACAGTTTCGATTGTACGGAAACCGATTTTATCAGAAATTTTTTCATTTTCGGAAATAATATTGACATCATAAAGTTTAGGATTTTCGGGCGACCATAATATCGGTTTTGCTTTAATCTCAAATGCAGCGCGCCCTGTTTCGTCTGTTTTCAGGTTTTGCTTAATTTTCAGTTCTGGAATTTCCACTGTAACTTGCTGATTTGCAGCAGATTTATTAATTTTCACCCAACCAGAAATTACATCAAATTTTCCTTTCGGCAGTTGAATAAAATAGTCTTCAATCGTGGTTTCTGGCAGGGCAACAAGCATCACATCGCGCGTAATGCCGCCATAGTTCCACCAATCCATATTCACGGTTGGCACGCCGTCTCGCTGGCGTTTGTTATCAACTTTGACAACCACAAAATTTGCGCCGTCTTTCACCACGTCTGTAACATCAAAGTTGAAAGGCGTGTAACCGCCGATATGTTCGCCAACTTTTTTGCCATTTACCCACACTTTTGCATCGTAATTTGCTGCGCCAAAATAAATTGCGTAGCGTTTTCCAGCCTGCTTTTGCAGCGTAAAATCGCGTTTAAACCAAACTGTGCCTTCGTAAAAAAAGAGGCGGGCATCTTTTGTATTCCAATCTGAGGGAATGTCCATAATTGGTGCGGTGTCAAGGTCATATTCCACTAAATCTGACGGTGTGGCAGGTTTTTTGTTTTCAAAAAAACCGTTGTCTTTAAAAGGCTGCAAACGGTAGTCGTAATAACCGTTTTCGAGCGGGTCAATAATGTAGTTCCATTTGCCGTTGAGCAAAACATAGTCGCGCCCATAAACATTGGAAATCAGCGGCATTTCGGCTGCAAAAACGCTCGCCAAACACGCAAAAAAAAGTAGAGAAAAAAGTGTCTTTTTCATATTGATATTGGTATTAAAATTTTGACAAAGGTAGTTTTTTATACTTTAAAAACAAAAAATATGATTTCACACAGTTTCACAGATTAGTAAAAATTTATTTTGTGCAAAAAATAAATAACTTTGTGTTTGCATATTAAATAAAAAAATACTAATTTTGCCAAGTTTTTTTAGTGATAATTTTTGTATTGCAAAAACAACAGTTACATAACTATTGTTAAAATTTATCAACAATGAACAACTTGCTGACTTCCAGCAGATTATATTTTTGCGCTTTTGATTTATTGACTTTTGAAAAAAGAGAAACATCTTTTTTAAGTTTGTTATTTAATTTTAAAAAACCAAAACGTAATGAATGACTTTCGTGAAATAAAATCAACAGAATTACCAGAAAATCCACTTGTTTCAATAATTGTATGTTCGCACAACAGAGCCGAATATATTGGACAGACACTTGACAGCATTCTTGCTCAACAGTGCAATTTTGATTTTGAAATTGTTGTCGGAGACGATTGCAGCGAAGAGCCTACACGCACTTTGCTAAAACAGTATCAACAAAATTTTCCGCAAAAAATACGATTGGTTTTCCAAAACGAAAATATTGGTCTCGCTGCAAATTGGGCAGTTTGCGTTAAACTTTGCAAAGGAAAATACATTGCGCAGTGCGATGACGATGATTTTTGGCACGCAACCAACAAACTGCAAATTCAAGCCGACTACCTTGACCAAAACCCAGATTGCAGTACGGTATATACTAATTCGTTGATTGTAAGCACATTAACAGGCAACACTGCAAAATATATAATTGATGACATTAAATATACGGACAAATTAATAAATATAATCTTTTACACTCAAAAATTTAAAGCCCACGCATCAACTTTTATGTACCGTACTGATGATTTGCTCAAATATGTACCGCTTGACGATTACATAAAATATAGATTTACGCTGCAAGATTGGGGAACATTGTGTTTGCTTTCGGCGCACACGCGCTTGCATTATTTGCCGCAAATTACAACTACTTATCGTTTTGATAATTACGGCATTACACGACCGCAAAGTTATGAAAAATTGCTCGTGCGAATGAAAAAAGAGAAGGAACTTTACAGTTTTATTTGCGAAAAACTGCCAGAGCATTGTAAATATAACGAAAAACGATATGATGCTTATATTGACAAAGTTTGTATGTCATTTGGATATCGCGCAAATAATTATGAAATAGCGCACCACCACGCAAAAGAAATTCTCAAATCACGCTATTTTATTGATAAAAAAGCATTTTTTGCATTAACAAAATGGAGTTTTCGGCTATTTGTAGAAACAAAAAAAATTAAATACACACTAAAAGCCGCTTACATTCTTTCCTTTTATAATATTAAAAAATATTGTAATTTTGCCGAAAAATTCTGAACAAACCTGCACAGGTCTTTGTTCTTTTATCTTTATTCTCAAAAAATGCTACAATCGGAACTCAACAAACGCATTGCGCTTGATTTTAATAAAAATCTTGACGCGCTTTTGGCGGAAATAAGGCAGATAAAGCCCGATTTTCCTTTGGAAATGGTTGAAAAATTGGAAAATGAAAACATTTTGGAAACGTTTTTTATCAATAATGAAAAGCGTTATTTTCGGCGGGCGGCACGCAATATTTTTAGAACAGACAAAGATTTAAAGCAATTTTTTATAAAAAATTTCGGCGATGAAAAAGAAGTCCGCAACGATTTTCTAAAAAAATATTTGCCGACAATAGTCGGACAGGTAGGGGCATTGCACGCAATGCCCCTACAACAGCATTTTAGATTTAATTTCAAACTGAATGTAAATGCCGAACTGAAAGAAGGCGAACTTTTGCGTGTTTGGCTACCCTTTCCGCGCCAAGATGTTGATTGTCAGCAAAATATAAAACTGCTCTACGCTGGCGCAGGGTTGCAACCTGTGCCGAAAACGGATTATATTATCAGCGAAAACTCGCCTCACCAATCAATTTATTTTGAAAAAATTGTGAAAAATGGCGAAAAGAACGAATTTGAAGTTGAGTTTGAGTTTGAAACAACATCATTTCACGCGGTAGGGGCAGGGCGCGCCCTGCCCCTACAAAACCCCACCTGCAAAACAGCGTGGTTGCAAGAACAGCCTCCGCATATTGTTTTTACCGAAAATATGCGCAAAATTTCTGCGCAAATTATTGGAAATGAACAGAATAATTATCTGAAAGCGAAGAAAATCTTTGAATATATTTCGCAAAATTTTCCTTGGGCTGTGGCGCGGGAATATTCTACTATTGACAATATTCCTGAATATGTTTTGGCGCACAAATTCGGCGATTGCGGGCAGGTTTCGCTGCTTTTTATCGCGCTTTGCAGGCTAAACGGCATTCCTGCTCGGTGGCAAAGCGGCTTTATGCTGCACCCGAATTGTGAAAATCTGCACGATTGGGCAGAAATTTTTATCGAGGGCGTTGGCTGGCTGCCTGTTGATGTTTCATTTGGCTTGCAGAATTGGACAGAAAATCCCGATTTGAAATATTTTTATTTTGGAAATATGGACACTTTTCGGCTAATTGTAAATAATGATATTTCAGCCGATTTTTTTCCAAAAAAAACTTTTGAGCGCAGCGAAACTGTTGATTTTCAGCGCGGCGAAGTGGAAACTTCTACACGAAATCTCTATTTTGACGAATGGGAGTACAGTTTCAAATTAATGCCACGAATACACGAATAAACACGAAAAAAGTTAGGTGTCATTGCGGGCTTGACCCGCAATC
>JAISKN010000275.1 GCA_031260925.1 Prevotellaceae bacterium
ATATTTATCACTTGTTTCGTTCCAAGTGTTTTGTTTTAAATCCACACCGAGTTTCACCGCTCTATCTTTGCGGCATTCGCCGTCAGAAGTGCAGGCGGTAACAATGAATAATGAACAATGAATAATGAATAATATTTGAATAAGTTTTTTCATCTGTTTATAATTTTTACAGGATTAACAAGATTTACAGAATTAACATATTTTATATAAATTAGGCACTTAAATAAACCTAAAAAAGTCAGGTGTCATTGCGGGCTTGACCCGCAATCGATTGAAATATAATATATTAGCGATTGCGGGTTGTCATTCTGAACTTGATTCAGAACCGCAATGACACTATTTTCATATTTTTATAATTTTTAGTATCAACTAACCACTAACCACTAATCACTAACCACTAATCACTAATCACTAATCACTGACCACTAACCACTAACCACTAATTAACTAATCAACTTTCCAATTTCATTTTTCAGCAAACTTATTGCGTTTTGTGTTGCGGTGTTCGGCTCGCTGTTGTAGGCTTTTATAATTATTTGTGCAAGATTTATTGAGCGGTCGTTTGGGCTGACTTGCGTGGCGCAGATGTTGATAAGTTGATTTATGCTGTTTTTTGCATCTACTATCGCTTGCCAAACTGTTGCGCTGACGTAAATTTGCTGCGAAACATTATGCTCAAATTCCTCGCGGACAACCTTTAACAGCCGCATTTGGAGTTCAAATGCCGACATATTCGGCTCGCTTTCGCGGTTGAGAATTTCGTCTGGCGAGGTGCGCTCCAAAAAAAGCACAAGGCGTTCGTACGCGCTGAGTTTTATCGGCGTTACGATTTTTGAGTTCGCCTTGTCATACTCGTTTTGCAACCGCAATTTTTCCATTTGCAAAGGGCGGTTTATAAACCAATAGCCGATTAAAACCACTGCTGCACAAGGAAACAGAACTTGTATTGTTGTTAGGATTTCCATTTTTATTTTTAATAAAATTGTGTGCAAAAGTACAAAAAAAATCTTATGCACGCAATACGCGGGCGATATGCACACAATACGCACGCAGATAACGCAGATTTAACGGATTTACGCAGATAGTATTTAAAATGGTTAATGATTTTTTTGAAGTGGTATTAAAATAAATTTTGGTAGTAACTAAAAAAATAGGTGTCATTCCCGCGAAGGCGGGAATCTCATTTGTACAATGCAGTAAGGAGATTCCCGCCTGCGCGGGAATGACAGGCTCTTTCTTTGCTGGCGCGGACTTGCAGTCCGTGTCGACAATATTCAAGGCACGGGCTACAAGCCCGCGCCAGCGTGTTCCGCGCCAGCGTGTAAAAAAAACGCAGATAATCATTTAATTATCTGCGTTTTTATTTTCTGTCTGAACTTTGATTTTCGTGTGATTTTATTGATTAATGTGATTAAAAACAAAATCATAAAAAATCATTCTAATCATTTTAAAATCACAGTTCCGACAATTTATTTCTTCACAAATTTCAAAACTTCAATATGTCCGCCGTTTTGTATGGCGAGCAGATAGATGCCGTTTTGTAAGCCCGTTACGGAAATGGTTTGTGTGCTGCCGCCGGCATTTGTGCGGGTAAGGACTTTGCCGTCAATGCCGAGAATTGAAATTGTTTCGCTGCCCGAAAGTCCTTCTATTGCGATGTAATCAACAGCAGGGTTCGGGTAGAGTTTCAGATTGGCAGTGTGCATTTCGTTAATGCCGCTTGCTATGTTCAGTGTAACCTGCGCAGGAATATAATTTGCTGCAAGTTCGTAGTTTTCGATTGAAAAATTAGTGTAAATTGCACTGTTTGATTCTTCAGGTACTGAAGACAGAAGTTCCCAACCAAACGGATTGTTGTAGATTGCAAAAGTTTGCGGCTCGTCTGTGGTAGCGGTCAGCGACACAAGCGTAGAAAGCGCACCTCTGATTTCCAAGTCTGTAATATCTGCTGCAATATCAATCGCAGTTACGCTCGGCGTGGTGCTTACGATTGTTTTTACAGGAGTTTCAGGCTCGGTTGCCGTAGTCCAAATTTTAAAAAAGTACGCGCCTGTTCCACCATTATTATATGCCGAGTAGTTTGTAGCAACAATATAATATTCGCCTTCGCCTGTTACTTCGAGATAAGAGTCATAATCTGCATAACCCAATCCTGTCCAACCAATACTCCAATCGTCATTATGATATGCTTGAACATAATTTCCGCTTACTTTTTTATAAACATAAAGATAGGAATCGCCTTCACTGTGTTCGTGTATTTTAATTGTTTGCCCTGCTGTCAGATTTATTTTATTTGCAACGGCATAATAATTATCTCCCGTGTTTCTAAAATTATAATTATCATCATCGCCTTGTACGAGCGGAGTATTTGCCCCGAAAACTCCTGTTTCAATAAATGGCAATGCTGAATATTGAATTTCCGGCGCGGCATCAAGCAGTTCGGGCAAAGTAATTGCCGTTTGCGGTTGCGGTTGATATTCCGTGATTAGTATCGAGCCGAGAAATAGACAAGAAGGATAATTATAATAATTCAAAAGAAGTTTCACATTTTCGGTTTCGTACGCCTCATAAACACCATTAACAGATATATGATTACCGCCTTCGGCATAACCGTACCGGGTATAAAATCTATCATTGTCAAAATTCTGTGTGAGATTTTCGTGCAAAAGAAAGTTGGATGCACTTGCATCACCATTATTTTCAAAATCCAAATTAATTTGTATTGAATATAAGTGTCCTGCCTCTGCGTGAAAATTATAATCAGCAATCGGCATTGTGTAGTTGTCTGGCCAGTATAGGTCTCTAATTTCCGTAAAATCTGACTGATTTACAATTACAGGCGTTCCGAGCGTGATAGTTGTAGAATAGTCAAGGTCGTAATAATAGAGAGGCTGCTGTATTGTGCCTGTTACAGTAAGATGAGCATTAAAAGGCAGTGCCGCCATTGGCACAGTCAATGCCGAAACAAGAAAATAAGTGCCAGCCTCCAAATGTTGTTCAAAGTGCGAACCTGCATTCAATGCCGCATCAAAAGCAACCATAAGGTCAGAGAGGTCTGGGATTTCATCAAAAATCAATAACAGCACATCTTGATTTGCGGGGTCTGCGTTAGACGCAAAACTCAAATCATCTTCCGA
>JAISKN010000280.1 GCA_031260925.1 Prevotellaceae bacterium
AAAAAACATTACAACAATGAAAAAACTTACAAAAACCCTTGCGCTTACTGCGTTTTTGCTTTGCGGATTAAATGCAAATGCACAAAATTTTGAGTTGCCAGAAAATTACCAACTCAAAAATGAAAGTGATTATGCCAAATATGAGCCGACAGTTTTGGAGGCGATAGATTGGCTAATGAATACACCTGTTATTGACCAAAAAAACAAGAGAAAAGATGTAAATGCCTTTGTTACAAAATGGATTATGGGTTCACCGACTGTGTCTATTGAAATCAGTCAGAAAAATATGAAATTTTTTGAATCGGAAAATAAAGGATTAATGCTTGTTTTTATGATGGGTTGGACAAAATATTCAATTTCAACAAAAGATTACAATAATAAATTAATGGGCAATTTATCAGGTGTTGAGGCTCTTATTGATTTTTATCAAAACAATAAAAACTATATTCAAAAAGAAAAGAATATAGAAAAATACATAAAACTTCAATCACAAGGAAAATTAAAAGATTTTGTTGAAAAAAATATTTAAAAAATAAAAAATAACTTCTCAAATCTTAAAAATTTGGGAGGTTTTTGTTTAGTTTGAATATAAAAATTTCTGGAATTGGTAAATATAGAATATTAGCAATTCCAAATTTCTAAACTCTAAACTCTAAAAGAATATGAACAGAAATAATTGTTTAGTAGTTTTTAGCGGCGGGCAAGACTCTACAACCTGCCTTTTTTGGGCGAAAAAGAATTTTGAAAAGGTGTTTGCAATATGTTTTGATTACGGACAAAAGCACGTTGCGGAGATTGAGCAGGCAAAAAAAATCGCCGAAAGTGCCGATGTGCCGCTGCGGATAATGCAAATTCCGTTTATTAATCAACTGTCGCACAACTCATTGACAGATTTTTCGATGACAATGGACACCGAAAAGCCGATAAATGCACTGCCGAATACTTTTGTAGCAGGCAGAAACCTCTTTTTTATCAGTATCGCGGCGGTTTATGCACGCGAAATTGACGTGAAAAACATTGTTACAGGCGTGTCGCAAACCGATTTCAGCGGTTACCCCGATTGCCGCGACAGTTTCATTCGCTCGCTCAACGTTACGCTGAATTTGGCAATGGACGAGGAATTTGTCATTCACACGCCGCTGATGTGGCTCGACAAAGCGCAAACGTGGCAACTTGCCGACACTCTCGGCGTGTTGGAAATCGTTAGAAATCAGTCGCTTACCTGTTACAACGGCATTGTCGGCGATGGCTGCGGACATTGCCCAGCCTGCAAATTAAGAAAGGCAGGACTTGAAAAATACTTATTAGAACTAAAAATTAAGAACTAAAAACTAAAAGTTAAAAAATAAAAAATAAAAAAATGCTTGTCATTCCCGCGCAGGCGGGAATCCCATATATACAATATAGATAGGAGATTCCCGCCTGCACGGGAATGACACCTAAATTTTTTTGTTATTAGTATTTTAAAAAATTAATCATTAAAAATTAATCATTAATCATTTTTTTGTATCTTTGCAACTCTATTTTCTACATTCTAAAAAAAATATAAATGAAAAAATATATTCAATGGTCGATTTACGCGCTGATGTTTGCAGGAACGGTGTTTCTGATTTTTGAGTTGTTCCCTCATACCGCGCAGTTCGACAAACAGTACGAACTTGGCAAGCCGTGGAAACACGAACTGCTCACTGCGCCGTTTGGATTTCCAATTTACAAATCTGACAAAGAACTGAAAGCCGAAAAAGACAGCCTGAAAAAAAATTATACGCCATATTATGTTATTTCTCAAAAAAAACTCGATGCGCAACTTGAAAAACTCGAAAAAGAGAATATTCCCGTAGAGCATTATTTGCAAAGCATCTTAAAAAGCGTTTATAAACAGGGAATTTTAGATATAAAATCGGTGGAAGAACTGAACGCATACAAAGTGCGTGATGTTTTTGTGTCAGATTCTGCAAATATCTGGCGCAAAACGTCATTAAAAAACGTTTATACTATTCGTTCCGCGTATGATTTTATCTGCAAACACGCGCCTGTGTCTGAGGAGCAGATGCACACCTATAACATAAATCGGTTTTTGGTTGATAACCTTGAACTTGACAAGGCAAAATCTGACGAGGTACTGAAAAATTTGGAGAAAAATATTTCGCCCACCGTTGGAATGGTGCAGGCTGGCGAAAGAATTATTGACAAAGGCGAAATTGTTAAAAATCAGCAGTTTAAGAAACTCAATTCATTAAAAAAAGAGTATTCAGAACACGCCGCAGAGCAAAATAATACTTGGGTAATTGTCGGCGAAATATTGGCTATTGCAGGGCTTTTGTTCCTTTTTGCGCTTTATATTATTCTGTTCCGACCCGAATTTATTTCATACAAAAACACAATCTTTTTTATAATGATGATTGTGATTATTGTGGGTTGCGCGGCGGCAACAATCAAATTTGCGTTTGATATTAATATTGTGCCTTTTGCGCTTTTGGCAATTATCATAAGAATATTTTTTGACAGCCGAACAGCCCTTTTTGTGCATATAATTACTGTGCTGATTGTGTCGCTTTATGCCTCTACGCCGTACCTTTTTGTGCTGCTGCATATTCCTGCGGGAATGGTGGCGGTGTCGAGTTTGAAGCAACTCACGCGCCGTTCGCAACTTGTTCAGGGCGCAATTTTCATTTTTATCACCTATTCGCTGCTTTATCTTTTGCATAATTTGATAGACGGCGGCTCATTTGCAGGTATTGAATTGAAAACATATCTTATGTTTGCTATAAATGCTGTGCTGCTGCTGATGGCTTACATTTTCATCGGTATTTTTGAAAGAATTTTTGGTTACCTTTCCGATGTAACTCTGGTGGAACTTTCCAACATCAACAACAAACTTTTAATGGAATTTTCGACACGCGCTCCCGGCTCGTTTCAGCATATTATGCAGGTTTCTACTTTGGCTGGCGCGGCTGCATCGGCTATCAACGCCAACGCATTGCTTGCCAGAACGGGCGCACTGTATCACGATATTGGCAAAATGAAAAATCCGCATTTTTTCACTGAAAATCAACATACCGACTATAATCCTTTAAATGAAAAAAGTTACGAAGATGCGGCGCAGTTGATAATTTCACACGTTTCAGACGGCGTAAAAATCGCCGAAAGTCATCGTTTGCCCTCAAAAGTGATTGCCTTTATCAAATCGCACCACGCAAGAGGCGTTGCCAAATATTTTTACACTTTGGCTGTAAATGAGAATGGAGTAGAGAATGTTGATAAAACGAAATTTACCTACAACGGAATAAAACCGACTTCAAAAGAGGAGGCGATAGTGATGATGACGGATTCGGTAGAGGCTGCCTCGCGCTCGCTCAAAATATACAACGAAGACACAATCGGCAATCTTGTAGAAAACATTGTCAATGGGCAAATTGCCGAAAATTCTTTAAGCAATTCCCGCATCAGTTTCCGCGATGTAGAAATAGTCAAAAGAGTTTTAAAAGACAAACTGATAAATATTTATCATTCAAGAATTGAATACCCTGAACTAATAAAAAATTGAAATTATTTTTTGTCTTGAACCACGATTTTAATAAGATTTTCTTGATTATCAAGATTAAAAAAATCTTATTAAAATCGTGGTTCAGACAGTTTGCAAGGCACGGGCAAATAAAAAAAGCAATAAATTTTAATGTTTTTGTCTATTATACCTAATTTATGCGAATCAGGGGTTGCATTCCTACGGAATGCCCTGAATATGTGATACTTAATTTCTACCGAGCGATTCATTCCGACGGAATGATACTGCATTTGCACCGCAATCCGTTAGGATTGCATCGCTCGGTAGAAAAAATATAAATATAAACCTGCATTCCGTAGGAATGCACCCTTAAAAAAACATTTCAACCCCTG
>JAISKN010000282.1 GCA_031260925.1 Prevotellaceae bacterium
ATTCGGGTGCAACTTGCCTCAATTTCACACCCAATTATCGGCGACAAAAAATACGGCGCACAGAGCAATCCGCTGAAAAGAATTTGCCTGCACGCGCGCACATTGGAGTTTTTTCACCCAATTACCCGCAAAAAAATGGTGTTTGACACAGAAATTCCAAAAGAATTTTTGTAACAATGAAGAATGAGAAATTAATAATAATTTTTAAATCTAAAAAAATATGAAAAACTTTACATTTATTTTTGTCTTTGCAATTAGTTTAATTGCATTTTCAAATTGTGAAAAGCCTGTTGTGAAAACGACAGATTTTAAAATTGAAGGTTTGACTGTTGAAAATTTTCCAAAAATTGACGGCTCAACTTCTAATGGTCCATTGATAAGTATTATTGTTTGTAAATTGCTTGGTTGGGACTATGAATGGTCTGACGGGTTTAATGGCATTAGAGAAATTCGCCCTAACAACACCGTAACTTATACAACGTTTCTTGATTTAACAGGTACATCTGAAACCCATAATGCAATTTGGAATTTGATAGATGGCAGAGTTGATATTATTTTTTCAGCCAGAAAAATATCTGCTGATGAAAAGCAATATGCTGACAGTAAATCGGTTGCTTTGATTGAAACGCCGATTGCATTAGACGCTTTTATTTTTCTTATAAACGCAAGTAATCCTGTTAATTCATTGACACACAATCAAATAATTGACATTTACACAGGGCAGATTACAAATTGGAATGAAGTTGGCGGAAATAATAACACAATGCACCCATACGTCAGAAATCAAAATTCAGGCAGTCAGGAACTTATGGAAAGTGTGGTTATGCAAGGTACGCCGATTGCAGAGTTTGATATTGATTATGAGCCGACTATTTGGGGAATGATGCCTGTATATTATCAATTAAAAAATGATGAAAATGGAATTTGTTATATTGTTTATTATTTTCACGAAAAAATGATAGTAGATGAAGTTAAAACTCAAATTAAAACCATTGCGATTAATGGAATAACGGCAAATTCAGAAACAATAAAGAACGAAACATACCCATATCTTTCGCCTGTTTATGTTTCAATTCGCAGCGATTTGGACAAAAATTCAAATGCGTATAAACTTTATGAATTAATGCAAACTGCCGCAGGAAAAGCCGTAATTGAGAAAAGCGGTTATGTAGTAAAATAAAAAAAATATGCAAACAACAGAAAATAATTCGTGGCGTTCAGAACTAAAAAAAACGCTTTCGGCAAAGGAAAGAATGGCAATTATGCGGGTAAAAATGCCCGAACTTGCACCTGAAATTCGCCGCAGTAACTACGAGGAAGTTAATCGCGGCTTGACTTTGGAAATGGCTGTGAATGAGGCAAAACGTTGCCTCGACTGCCCCAAGCCGTCTTGCGTTGAGGGCTGCCCTGTCGGTATTGATATTCCGTCTTTTATCAAAAATATTGAGCGCGGACAAATCGTTGAGGCAGCAAATGTACTCAAAGAATATTCGGCGTTGCCTGCGGTTTGCGGGCGCGTTTGTCCGCAGGAAAAGCAGTGCGAAAGCCGCTGCATTCACCGCAAAACAGGCAAAGAGGCAGTGGCTATCGGCTATTTGGAACGCTTTGCAGCAGATTTTGCGATTTCTAACCCCACCCCAACCCCCCCCAAAGAGGAGGGAGCGCGCGCATTTCAAATACAGACAAATTTTGAGATGCCCCACACTCCCCCTCATTTGGAGGGGGCAGGGGGGAGGTATAAAATCGCCGTTGCCGGCTCTGGTCCTGCGGGCTTGTCGTTTGCGGGCGAAATGGCAAAATTCGGCTGCGATGTTACCGTTTTTGAGGCGTTGCACGAAATCGGCGGAGTGCTAAAATACGGCATTCCCGAATTTCGTTTGCCAAACAAAATTATTGATGCCGAAATCGAAAATCTGCAACTTTCGGGCGTAAAATTTGTTACAAACTGCATTATCGGCAAAACTTTGACCATTGACGACTTGAAAAATGACGGTTTTCGGGCGGTTTTTGTTGCCTCAGGCGCGGGCTTGCCCAATTTTATGCACATCAAAGGCGAAAACTTAATCGGCGTAATGTCGTCAAACGAATATCTTACGCGCATAAATCTGATGGGCGCAGCACGCGAAACAGACAGCGCAACGCCTGTGTTTCAGGGGAAAACCGTTGCCGTTATCGGCGGCGGCAATACCGCAATGGACTCTGTGCGCACTGCGTTGAGAGTAGGCGCAGAGCGGGCAATTCTCGTTTATCGCCGCAGCGAAGAGGAGATGCCTGCGCGAATTGAGGAGATAAAACACGCCAAAGAAGAGGGCGTGGAGTTTCTCACGCTCAACAACCCGATTGAGTATATCGGCAACAAAAACGGCAGAGTAGAAAAAATGATTTTGCAAAAAATGGTACTCGGCGAGGAAGACGAAAAAGGCAGGCGCAGCCCGATTGCTACCAGCGAAACGCAAACTATTGACGTTGATGTGGTGATTGTGAGCGTGGGCGTAAGTCCTAACCCGCTGATACCGAGTTCGATACGCGGACTTGAAGTTACGCGCAAAAACACGATTGTGGTCGATGAAAACACGCTGCAAAGCAGTATTCCTACAATATTTGCAGGCGGCGACATCGTTCGCGGCGGCGCAACGGTAATACTCGCAATGGGAGACGGCAAACGCGCTGCGCAAAATATGAATGAAAAAATTTTGAAAGAAGAAATTTAGCACGCAGATTACACAGATTAGATAGATTTACGCAGATTTTTTATAAAAGATATAGGAACTTCTAATAATTGATAAAAAAACTAAAAGTAGGTGTCATTCCCGCGCAGGCGGGAATCTCCTTACTAAATTGTATAAATGGGATTCCCGCCTGCGCGGGAATGACAGGTCGTTTCATTTTGTACCATATTGTTAATTTGTATGTCCGCATACACACCTAAAAACACAGTGTCATTGCGGGCTTGACCCGCAATCGCTCGAAAGTGTTTTTCA
>JAISKN010000306.1 GCA_031260925.1 Prevotellaceae bacterium
AGCCGAAATGGCACAGCGAAAATCGCCAAATTGACACCTACGGCGGCGAGGTTTTGGTCGGTTACCGCAGCAACCGCTTTGTGCGCAACGCCGAAATCAGTTACTCGTACTTGAACAGCGTTTCGGAATTTGACCAAAATTACCGCTCAAAATACGCGCTCGACTACCTGAAACACAAACTTGCAGTTCGTTTTGAGCATAAAATCTACAAGGGTTTCGGCGCAAGTTGGCAGTATGTGTTGCAGCGGCGCAACGACTACGTCAATCAAAACGGCGAAATGGTAAAATACGACACATTCGGCTTGCTTGACGGCAAAATTTTCTGGCAAAACCCGCGTTTGCAGGTTTTTATCGCCGCAACAAATATTTTAGACACAAAATATTACGATATTTTGGGCGTTTTGCAGCCGAGCAGGTGGGTGAAGGCGGGAGTTGAGGTGAGGTTTTGATGTTTTTAGCACACAGATAATAGAATATTGATTATCTGTGTTTATCTGTTTTCGATTTTACTAAAAATATGTGTCAATCCGTTTAATCCGTGTTATCTGTGTGCTTTTGAGATTTATTTGCCCAAAAACTCCAAAATCATTTTCATAAAGTCATCTCTTTGGCGTTCAGTTTTTATTGTTTCAAACGGAAAGCCGCAGGTGAAAACGCTATAGTCGTTTTTGCAGGCGACTGCTGCCGAAATATTGTTTTCCGCATAGCGCATCGCCGTAAAGGCTTTGGAATCGGTCGGCTCAATGCCGTCTGCGGAATCTACAAAATAACTTTGCTCGTTGGGCGCAGTGTAGAATTTTATCGTTTCGTTGCTCGGAAAATTCAGCGGAGACATTAGCCGTACTTCGCCGTTTTTGCTGCAATGATTGCTGCGGAAAAAGAATTTCAGGTAGTTTTTGGCGAAATTTTGCCTGCTTTCACCGCAAAAATTCCATATATCAGTGCCGACAAATGCGCCCGAAACAAAAAGCGATTTTCCGTTTTCAAAATAATCAATGAGTTTTTTCTGCAAAGTGTCGGAAAAAGTCTGAAAGTCTTTTGTCTTACCAGCAAAAGTGGTTTTCTGTTTTCCGAGAATAAGAGTTGAGATATTAAAATTTTTCAAATCTAAATCGTTGTTTTCCACCGCTTTAACGCTTGCTGAACAAAACGAATAACCGTTTTTTGCAATGGAAGTTCCGTAGAGATACGGATAATCAAACGAGTTTCCTGCCAGAATTTTAGTCTCAAAATTGCCGTAAGACGAGCCGAAACCCGCATCATCATCGTCTTGCCATTTTTTCGACAAATCAAACTCATACTGATTGCCAACAAACGAAAAATCGCGCAGATACGGCACTCCGCAATCTCTAAAACTTGGAAATCCTGCGTAATATTCGTTTTTGAAACCTTCTGGCGCGCAAATTCTTTCAAAACCATTGATTATCAGCACAATATCTTTTGCGTTTGATTTTTTGCAGACAGAAAGAATTTCTGATGGAAAACTTTCTCCGCCGTCATTGACAGCGGTAATTTTGTAACTGAAAATCTGGTCGTTTTCAACGCAGAAATTAAAAGTTGTGTCTTCGGTAAAAATGCCGTTGTCGAAACCTGCTCCGTTTTTGCGCGAATAGACGATGAAACCGCTCGGTTTTGCACTTTTTTCGAGCGTATCGAGTGTTGAGTGCCACGCAAGTTTTACGCTGTCGCCTGATAAAACCGCCGAAAAACTGCTAACAGGCAACGGCTGCACAACATATTTTTTGTTGTTTTGAAATGCAACATATTTTAAAATGCCTTTATAAACGGCGCGAGAAACAAGAAATTGAAAACGAGGGTCAAGTCCGTACTGCATATCTTGCGTGTTTTGGTGCGACATAATCTCCAAAATCATCGATGGAATGGGCGGAAATCTACATTCTGCATAACTTTTATTCCATATTCCGCGATTTGTCCAAGCAGTGTCAAAAACCTGCCTGATATCCTCAACCACAGAGTTTTGCACAATATCGGCGAAGTCGCGCGAGGCAAGCCTTGACTGTTCGTTTGGAAAAACGGTTTTGTTATCAGATTTTTCGGTAAAAATTGCCAAAGTGCCTGTAATAGTGTCGCTTAACCCTGCGTCTGAATGGAAAGCAAGCGACAAATCAATCGGAATTTTCAGCCCGTTTTCTTTCGGCGCATTTGCCGAGCCTGCGTTCAAATATGCAGCCCATTTTCCGCGCGAGGCGTAATCATCTCGGTAGTCGCTCACGCCTGCGCTGTGGCTGTAAATATCGTAAGGCATTCCTGCCCATTGCAGCCAATAACGCGCGCCTTCGAGGTAACGCGCACGCCCAGAAATTTCCGGCGGATTTTCACCCGAAAAACGCGCAATATTGCCCATTCCACCGCCAAATTTCACTGCATCGGCGCAAACAAAACCGCTTTTTTTACTTTTATTTGTCAATACAACTTTTCCAAAATCGGAGTTAATTCCCTTTTCAAAATAAAAAGTGCCAAGATAAATCCAAGTGCCAAATCCCATAGTTTGATTTACTGTAAATTCGCTCACGCCGCCAGAGTGAAACACCTGATAATGAGCATCTTCCACACTTTTTTCTGTCGGCTGAAAAGTAACAGAGACCGAGTAAAAACCGCTTTGCTCAATATTTGGAATATAATTTACAGAAGCAGAATTTTGATTGTCGGCAGCAATAATTCTACAACTTCCATCTGAAAAAGGATTTTGTTTTTCAACAAAAAACGCCCTTTTCACCGCAAAACCGACAGGTTTATTTTTGGAAAAAAGTTTTTGATTGCCTGTTTCTGAATAAATTGAAAAATTTTGTGAAGTGTCGTTATCAACGATAATTTCGTTTGTTTGAAAATCTCGTTCGCGCGGCAAAAAAACATTTGCGCCCGCATTTTCAAGCATTGGCAGCAGAAAATTCAGTACAATTTGCGTTGTAAATTTGTCCTCAACTGTGCGCAAAAGCCGCGCCCGCTGCCACTCCCAACGTGAAAATTTTTGCTCGTAATGCCAGCCGTGCGAGTTCCAAAGGGCAATATTTCTGCCATTCAGCCCGTGTTCAATTTCAAACGGTCGGCTTTGATTGACAACAAAATTTTTGCCTGCGCGGTTGCTTTGCGCCATTCGATTGTGGTCAATATCGTGTTTTTTGCGTAAAATATTTGGCACAAAATCATTGATTTCGTGGTTGTCTGCAAAAATTTTTATGTTGTATTTTTTGCCGTCTTTTCCGATGAAATCGGCAATTTCCGACTTCATTTGCTCTATTATTTCCGTGCGGAAAGGAATTTGCGCAAAATAGGAGTTAAAAGTTATTTCAAGCGTTTTATTTTCGCTGTCCTGCTTGATTTTAAGAACTTTAAATTTGTCCAAAGCAAAATATTGCTGCTGATAACCTTGCAGCCAAACATTTAGATTTTTTTTTAAATTATCGTTTTGCGCCGAAAGAGAAACAGAAAAAGCAAGAAAAATTATTAAAAATTTATATTTCATCTGTTTAAAAATTTTAGTTGCAAAAGTACAAAAAACATTCCATTTTTAAAAAATGAAATGTTTAGTTGTGATAATATTTTTATTAACAAATTATTTGTCAAGTAAAAATTCAATTCTGCGGTTTGCCTCAGGATTTGCAGCGTCAATAATGTCCGCGCTGCCTTTGCCTTCATACGAAAGCCGTGCGGCATCTGCGCCTTTTTTTACGAGCAAATCAAATGCCGATTTTGCACGTTTTTCCGACAATTTTTGATTAAAAGCAGCGTTTCCTTCGGGCGAAGCATAGCCGTTGATTTTAATTTTCATTTCAGGGTATTTTGCCATAAGTGCCACAAAATCATCTAACGCGGGCGAACTTTCTTCGGATACCTGCGAAGCACCGCTTTTGAAAGTTACTGCGCCAATATTTGTTTTTGCAGCGTCAAAATCCTGAATATCAGAGGGAATTGCCTGCACCGTACTCTCTGTAACTTCGATTGCAGGAGTCTCTGCTACGGTGTCGGTTTTGTTGCAGCCTCGACAGCATAAAAATATTGCTACAACAATGATAATCAGCAACAAAAGCAGCCACAACCAGCAGCATTTGCACTTGCCGTTTTTGCCGCATTTACACTTGCATTTGCACTTTTTTTCTTCAACGGCAGGCGTTTCTACCATTTTTTGTGCGACAGGCGGCGTTTCTACTTCTTCCACTTTTTCTTCAACAGGCTCAAAAACAGTGCCTGAAATTTCTTCAAACAACTCTTTTTGCAGCAGTTCAAGCGTGTAAGTGCCTTTTTCAAAAGGCTGACGTTCAGCGAGTTCGTCTAAAATTATGCCGAACTGTTTAACGTGGTCAGCAAGAATTTCGAGGTCGCTTTTTTCCGTTTCGGCATCTTTGCCTTGCCATATTTTATTTACGATAACAGTTTTTTCGTCAGAAGTAACGAATTTTTCGTCATCTTCAAGGAAAAACAGTTTGTCGTAAGCCAAACCCTCTTTTTCAAATTCTGCTTGAATTTCGTCAAAAGAGTGAGCAACGCCAAAATCCCTTTCTGTAAATGGTTTAAAGATAGTTTTTGGCATAATCGGACCTGACGGATTCAGGCTGTCGGGCAAAGCCTCTTTTAGTTCTTCAAAAGTTGCGTT
>JAISKN010000332.1 GCA_031260925.1 Prevotellaceae bacterium
TACGAGTAACTGATTTCGGCGTTGCGCACAAAGCGGTTGCTGCGGTAACCGACCAAAACCTCGCCGCCGTAGGTGTCAATTTGGCGATTTTCGCTGTGCCATTTCGGCTCTTCGGGCAATTTTACCCAATCAATAATGTTTTTTCCGTGTCTATAAAATGCTGCAAAATTTGCATAAAAACCTTTGTGCGAGAGTTTTACGCCGAGTTCTGCCGACAGATTTTCTTCCACTTTCAGATTTGGGTTTGCATCTTGCACGGCACTTTTATAATACAAATCGGTGAAAGTGGGCAAACGCAATGCACGATTGACATTGAGATAAACGCGGGAATTTTTCATAAATTCGTAACCTGCGTTTGCGCCGAAAGCAAAATTATGCCCAAACATCGCATTATAATTGCCCGAAGCACCGACAGAGGCAGAGAATTTTTTTATAAAAAATGCCTGTTCTACAAAATAATTGATGTTCAGCCGATTTTTGCCAACAACAAACATTGTGTCAGTTTTTTCCATCGGAATTTTCACGGGTTTTGCCAAACTGTCGCCGAGATTTGTGCTGAAAATGTGTTCGTTGCGCAGTTCAACACCGAGCGATGTCTTGCCGATTTTGGAGTAATACGCGCCTTTGACGTTGCCGCCCGCGATGTCGGTAAGGTGAAAATTGCGCCCGACAGGCGTGTCGCGAATCCACTCGTAGCGGTCGTGGTGGCGGCGGTAAAATGCCGATGCCTCAACTGAAAAATTGCC
The DNA here is from genome assembly GCA_031260925.1 of Prevotellaceae bacterium. Taxonomy (GTDB): domain Bacteria; phylum Bacteroidota; class Bacteroidia; order Bacteroidales; family Paludibacteraceae; genus F0058. The sequence goes on from JAISKN010000332.1 coordinate 747, forward strand.
CAAACGTTTTTCCCATTGCGCCGAGCCGAGCAGCGTTTTTGTAGCATCAAACTGGTCGGCGTTGGTTGCTGAATAAAACCCGTTTGCGCCGTAATCTTTGGTCTGCGCCCCGATTTGAAAATTGAAATTGCCGACAACGCTGTCTTTTAAATTTGCCTGCAAAAAGACGTTATTCATTTTGTAATCGGTGTTGTGAGTGTAGCCAGACGAAGACGAATGAGCCGCCGAGCCGCTAAACACCCATTTTTTGTACGCCGCTTTTTGCCTCACAGATGCCGAAAAAAGTCCGAAATCGCCCGCAGAAATTTCCGCCGCGCCCTTTGTTTCGCGCATTTGCCCTGTAATGATATTCACCGCGCCGCTAAACGCCGACAGCCCAAAAAGGTTCATCGAAGTGCCTTGCAGAATTTCGATTTTTTCTATCGCGCCCAATGCCACAGGCAAATCGAGCGAGTAATGTCCCGTCTGCGCATCGGTGATATTTACGCCGTTGAGCAAAATCAGCACCTGGTCAAACGTGCCGCCGCGAATTGACAAATCGGCTTGCGTGCCGTTTGCACCGCGTTGGCGCACGTCAATACTCGGCAGATAATCGAGCAGTTCGTTGATGTCCTGCACAGGCAACGCCGCAATTTCCTCTTTGGAAATGGAATAAACCACGCGCAACTGCTCCGAAACCAGCGAGTTGCGAGTGCCATAAACGTCAATCGACTGCAATTCGGCAGTTCTCAAACTGTCCTGCGCCGAAATTGATAAAATGCTGAAAACCAGCAAGAAAAGTGTTGTAAAATGTTTCATAATGATTATTTGTTTATTTGATGATTTGGTGATTTGGTTATTTGTTTTAAGTGTTTATAAGAATTAATGTTATATTTTTTTATCTGGATTGCTTCGCTTCGCTCGCAATGACGGACAGCATTTGTCGTCATTGCGAGGTACTCTGCTGGCGCGGACTTGTAGTCCGTGCCGAGATGTATAAGGCACGGGCTGCAAACCCGCGCCAGCAGATGCAAATAAAAAAAACGCAAACTTTTATTTATAAAATAAAAAATTTGCGTTAATTTGTGTTTTTTGTGTAATTTGCGTTCAAAAAAACTATCTTTTGAAACAACAAAAACTGCCTGCAAAGCGGGCGTAAAAATAGTATTTTCGGTTTTTATCAGTTCAAAAAATTCCTGTTTTTCAGATGTTTCTGTATTATCTTCAAAAAATATTTCAACGATTTTTTTCTTTAATGTTTTTAACGAAGAATTATTTGTATCAACCGAAAGAAAACCAATCGAAATTTCTTTGTGCAACGAGCAAAAAACAGCATACGCCTTTCTCAAAAAGCGTCTAAATCTGATAGTTTTTTGTCTATTTACTGCGGTTATCATTGAAAAAATCGGATATTAATTTTCGGCTGCAAAGGTAGTAATATTTTTTTAAAAATTTCTATGATAGTGTGATATTTTAAATGTTTTTGTATCTTTGCACTTTCAAAAACAACCGAATACGGAACTGAAAAACGGTTTGTTGGACGTTCATTACGAAAAAGCCGAGTAATTTATTTATTTCAATAACCATTTAATTTTTAACAAAAATGAAAGTTTTAAAATCACAGACATTTCTTTTCGCGCTCGCCTTTATCGGCTTGAGTGCAACTGCGGCGAAAGCCCAACAAGCCAACCCAGACGGAACTTGGGTGGGCGGTACTTGGACACTTGAAAACAGTGTCCTTACAATCAGCGGTACAGGCACAATTCCCGACCAGTGCTTTGACCTTGTGCTTGACGTTTCGCACGTCGTTATCAACGAAGGAATTACGGGCATCGGCTTTGACGTATGGTATCACACCAGCGTTGAGTCGCCCATTCTGACTTACGACATTCCCGCTTCGGTAACAACGATGCACGCATACGCATTGGACGGAAACCCAGAAATTACGCAGATTACGGTACATTGGACGGAAACATTGCCCGCAGTTGTTGGCGATGACTATGTTATAAACAGAAATTTCGGCGTATGGAAAGATGCTTCAACTGTTACATTGAGCGTTCCTTTCGGCACAACCGCATTGTATCAGACACCTGCCGAGTCCGAATGGCAGAACTTCAATATCGTAGAACGCGGCGCGGCAGGTATTTCGGAAATTACAAAAGAGCAATTGCAAATTGTAATTGACAATGGAGAATTGCGGATTGAAAATTACGCAGGCGGCGCGGTGGCGATTTACGACATTGCAGGACGTTCCGTAGAGGCGCGATTTATCGCGCCCGCCAACAACGGCACGCAAACCATCAACATTTCGCCCCTGCCAAGCGGTGTGTATATTGTAAAAGTGGGCGGAAAAACAGGGAAATTTGTGAAAGAATAATCGTCTGAAACAGGATTTACAGAATTAAAAGATTAACAGGATTTTGTTTTATCAAGCAAATCCTAAAATCTTGTAAATCTTGATTCTGACAAAAAAACCGTAACACGTTTTTAGAAATGTGTTACGGTTTTTCGTAATTTGTAATTATTTTCGTAATTTTGCACGTCTTTATTCCTTGTTCTTTGCTCTTTGTTCTAAAATAATAAAACAGATGAAAAAAATAGCGGTTATTGTAGCAATGCAGTCGGAATTTGAGTTGGTAAAAAACATTTTTACCACTTATGAAACGCTTGAAACAAAAAATTTTACTTGTCTGCTCGGCACAATTTCGGGCAACGAAATTTATCTTATGCGTTGCGGCATCGGCAAAGTGAATGCTGCGGTGCAGGTATCTGAAATTATCTCTGCCTGCCAGCCCGATTATGTGATAAACACAGGCGTTGCAGGCGGCATTGACCGCTCGCTCAATGTGGCTGATGTAGTGGTTTCGGAGCGTTGCGCCTATCACGATGTTTGGTGCGGAGAGGGGCATTTTGGGCAAATTCAGGGGCTGCCGCTGTTTTTTGAGAGCGACAAAAACCTTGTCCAACTTGCAAAATCGGTTGCAGACGACACCACGCATTTCGGCTTAATCTGCACAGGCGACCAGTTTATCACCGAAAAAGAGGTTTTGCAGCGCATAAAAAGCAATTTTCCGTCTGCTTTGGCTGTTGATATGGAGAGCGCGGCAATGGCGCACGTCTGCCATTTGCGCGGCGTTCCTTTCGTGTCAATTCGCGTCATCAGCGACTCGCCCTGTATGGAAAACGACAATCTAAATCAATATTTCGACTTCTTTGAATCCGCGCCTCAACGTACTTTTGAGGTTTTGAGGAAGATAATAGAAAAAATGTCCAAAAAGCACGCAGATAACGCGGATTAGACGGATTTACGCAGATTTTCACTAACAATAAATTAGATAAAACGCAGATAATCAAAATTTTGATTATCTGCGTTTATCTATTAAACCAGCGTTATCTGCGTTCAAAAATTAATTAATCATTAATCATTTATTTCACTTTCATTCCCAAATTCCACATAATAAACGAATAGACATCGGCGTTTTCGTCAATGGTTTTAGAAATCGGTTTGCCGCTGCCGTGTCCGGCTTTGGTGTCGATACGGATAAGTTTCGGCGCATCGCCTGTATTTGCTGCCTGCAAAGTTGCAGCGTATTTGAACGAGTGCGCAGGCACAACGCGGTCATCGTGGTCGGCGGTGGTAACCAGAATTGCAGGGTATGGCGTGCCGTCACTTTTGATATTGTGCATCGGCGAATATGCCCGCAGATACTCGTACATTTCGCGGCTGTCGGCAGACGTTCCGTAGTCCGATGCCCAATTCCAGCCGATTGTAAAGAGATGATAACGCAGCATATCCATTACGCCCACTTCGGGGATTGCCGCTTTGAAAAGGTCAGGGCGTTGATTTACCACCGCGCCGACAAGCAAGCCGCCATTTGAGCCGCCGAGAATTGCCAATTTCTCCTTTGAAGTGTATTTTTCCGAAATCAGATATTCGGCAGCGGCGATAAAATCATCAAACACGTTCTGTTTCTGCATTTTAGTACCTGCAATGTGCCATTCTTCGCCATATTCGCCGCCACCGCGAATGTTGGCAATCACATACACGCCGCCATTTTCGAGGAACGGAATACGGTAGGGCGAAAATGTCGGGCGGTAGGTAATGTTGAAACCGCCGTAGCCGTAGAGCAAAGTCGGGTTGTTGCCGTCAAGTTTAATGCCCTTTTTATGCACAAGAAACATCGGAACTTTTGTACCGTCTTTTGAAACGTAAAATTTCTGTTCGGTAACATATTCATCAGCATTTATTTTAACTTTTGGCTGAATATAATTCTCTGATTTATTGCTGTTTATATCAAATTTAAAAATTGTATTCGGAAAAGTAAAAGAGGTGAAAGCGTAAAAAATTTCACTCGTTTTTCTTGATGTTGAAAAGCCAACTGTGCCAAAAGTAGCCAATGAGATTTCGTACCGTAGGGGCAGGGCGCGCCCTGCCCTTACATTCAAATCATACACAAATGCGTGATTTGCAGCATCTTGGTCGTAAGTTGCAATAATATTTTCGGGCGTAAAATCAACGCTGATAAGCACATTTTCGCCTTCGGGAATTACATCAACCCAATTTTTGATATTCGGTTTGTCTAATGTTCCTGCCATAAGACGATATTTTGGGGCTTTATAATTTGTTAGAACATAAAATTTATCGCCAATCATTTCTACAACATTATATTCAAATTGGTCGTCAGAGGCAATTTCAATCGGTTGAAGTGTTAAAAGTTCTATATCTAAATAAGACGAAGTTTTTGTTACTCCACCATAAAAGTCAAATACAAATAATCTATTGCCGTTATTTGAGCCGCTTTCGTCAATAAAAATTGCTTTTTCTTCTTCGGGAACAAAAGCGTGATAAAAGCGTTTCGGATATTTTTTGTTTTCGTAAAAAAGCCAATCTTCTTTTTGCTCTGTTCCAATTTTATGATAGAAAATTTTGTGATTTTCGTTCACGTTTGAAAATTCCTTGCCTTTTGTGGGCGCAGCATAAGCAGAATAATAAAATCCATCTTTGCACCACGAAAGCGATGAAAATTTTGCCCATTCGATTTTGTCGTACAACAACGTTTTTGTTGCCAAATCCATAACATAAATTTCCTCCCAATCGCTACCTGAACGTGAAATTGAGTAGGACATATATTTTCCGTCATTGGAAAAATCAACGCTTTTGAGCGCAACCGTGCCGTCTTCCGACAGTTTGTTCGGGTCGAGCAATACCGTTGCGTTTTGTAGGGGCAGGGCGCGCCCTGCCCCTACGCCGCCGATATTGTCAATAACGTACAAAACACTCTGATTTTGCAGTCCGTCATTTTTGAAAAAATAATACTTGCCGTTTTTCACAAATGGCGTACCGATTTTTTCGTAATTCGCAAGGTCGGTCAGTTGCGTTTTCAACTTGTTGCGAAACGGAATTTTCGACAGATAATTTTGGGTAATTTCGTTTTCGGCATTTACCCACGCCTCAGTTTCGGCGGTGGTGTCGTTTTCAAGCCAAGCGTAAGGCTCGGCTACTGTGTCGCCGAAATATACACGCACGGTATCAACCTTTGCAGTTTCGGGATAGGCAATTTTTGCGTTCTTTTGCCCGCAAGAAGATAATATTATCATAATTGATAAAAATAATGTAGTTTTTTTCATAATATAAAAAGATTAAAGATTTATTTTTCTATTTTTTTAAAGAAGTAATCAAAATATATGCAATAAAATTATTAATGTAATACTTTGCGTCTTTGTGCCTTCGCGTCTTTGCGTTCAAAAAATATATTTCTTAACGCAAAGACGCAAAGTCGGAAAGCCGCAAAGAAAATATAACATTAATTATTTTACATTACTTAACTGTGTCATTTGTACAATGAAGTAAGGAGATTCCCGCCTGCGCGGGAATGACACCTTTTTTTGTTTTTTTTAGTACATTTTAATGGTTTTGACGTGATATATTTTTTAACTGCTTGCGCCTGTCTTTGCTCTTTGTTCTTTGTTCTTTCAGCGCAGCGGTCTATTGTCTATTTATAAATTTTCAATTTTTGTCCTGCGTGAATCATATTGCTGCGCAGTCCATTCCAACGTTTAAGTTGCGCCACAGTAACGCGGTTGCGGCTTGCGATTACGCCAAGAGAATCGCCGCTGCGCACCTTATAATAAATGAGTTTGCCGTTGCCTGAGCCAGAACTTTGCGCGCTTTCGCCAGCAGGCTCAACAGTAGCAAGTTTTGCCGTTAGTTCTTCGGAACGGTAGGCGATTATCGTGTCAATATTTTCGTAAAATGCCGAAACTTGCGTTAGAGGCAATGCCAAATGATATTCTTTGATATTACCTGGGATTATATCGCGCTTATATTGCGGGTTGAGAAAACGCAGTTCCTCAATCGGAATATTAAGCACAGAGGCGATTTGCTCAAAATGAATGCGCGAAGTAATTGATACTGTGTCGATTATGGGTGCAAACGCAGGTTTTGTAGGGCAAATATTATGCTGCGGATAATAATTCATAATATAATTTGCTGCGATAAAAATAGGCACATAGCCGCGAGTTTCGCGCGGAAGATATGGGTAAATGTCCCAATAACTTTTCTTACCGCCAGCCTTTCTTACGGCGCGTGCAACATTGCCCGGTCCGCAGTTGTAGGCTGCAATTACCAAATGCCAGTCTTCATAAATAGTGTATAAATCGCGCAAATAACGTGCTGCTGCGTCTGATGCTTTTGCTGGGTCATATCTTTCATCAACAAGAGAATTTACCTCCAAATCATAAATTTTACCTGTCGCCACCATAAATTGCCAAAGTCCGCCAGCACCAACATACGAAACGGCAGTGTTATTCAGCGCAGATTCTATTATTGGTAAATATTTGAGTTCCTGCGGTAAATCATATTTTGCCAAAGCATTTTCAAAAATATGAAAATAAAACTGTTCGCCAAGCCCAGCCATAAAGGCAACTTGCCGAATGCTTTTTGCGTATCTGTCAATAAAGGCGCGCACAATGCTATTGTAGGGCATTTCTATTCGGTAGGGCAATTTTTGCAGACGGTCAATATAAACGCTGTCGGGGCAATAAATCGGCTCAACGGCTTGAGTTTTGCAGGTGTTGAACGCCGAGCGGTTTTCGCGCAAAGAACTCATCAAATCTGCCAACGCCTTTTCATAATCAGGCGGAACAACTACTTCCGTATCGGAAAAATCGCTGTTTTGCGAAAAAATATTTGTTGAAAAAAATATTACGGCAAAAAATATTATGTATTTTAACTTCATCTATTTGTTTTTTAATTAAACACAAAACCGCCAAGCCGCTAAATCTATTTTTAAAAAATTTCGCGCCTTTGTGTTGTTTGCAAAATATATTTATCTTAATTTTAACGAGATTTTATTGCGTTTTATTGTGTAAATGATTAATTAGTGATTAACATTTAATCATTAAACATTAATCACTAATTATTAACATTGCGCTATTCAATAATATTTCTGTAATCGTCTGCGTTGAGCAGTTCGTCGAGTTCTGACGGGTTGGTCATTTTGATTTTTACCATCCAGCCATCGCCATAAGGGTCAGAATTTACGAGTTCTGGTTGGTCTTCGAGCAATGGATTTACTTCCAGCACTTCGCCGCCGACAGGCATAAACAAATCAGAAACGGTTTTTACAGCCTCGATAGAGCCGAAAACTTCTTCGGCATCGAGTGTTTCACCCTCCGTTGTAATATCAACGATAACGATTTCACCGAGTTCCGACTGTGCATAATCTGTAATGCCGATGAAAGCGGTATCGCCTTCTGCACGAATCCATTCGTGTTCGTTTGTGTAGTTTAAATTTTCAGGTACTTTCATTTTTATTTAATAATTAATGATTAAAGAAAACGATTAATTTTTTTGAGACTGCAAAAATACAAAAAAAAATAATAATGAGCAATTTAATGATGAATAATTTTTTAAATTTGTGCCATAACGTCAGACAAAACCCACCCGTTTTTGCCGTCTGAGAGTTTGATTTCTGTCCAAGAGCCGAGCGTGGAAAGCACCTCGATTTTTGTGCCTTCGTGCAGCAGGAAGAGTTCTGTGCCGCTGTCGGCAGGCGAACTTTTTACAGAAACAGAGCCTTGCAAAACGATTGCGTAAGGATTGTTTTCGGTGTATTTTTTTTGCGAAAAGGCGTAGAAAAATGAGAATATCGCAAAAATCAGCATAAAAATGGCTGCAAAAAATGAGATTTTACGAACTTTTCGATACGAAAAGAACAGGAAAAACATTGCCAAAACCACCGCCAAAAGAAACAGTCCGATACTTAAAAAAGCCCATTGGTTTGAGGTCAGGCTTTGCCCAAGCGAATTAATCCATTCGGTCAGAAAAAATGGCTGAAAGGTCTCGATTTTGTCAGTGATTTTTGTGTTCACAAATTCGAGATTTGCCTTTGCATCAGCGTGCAATGGGTTGATTTTCAACGCTTTTTCGTAATAGAGAATTGCCGCGCCGAGTTCGTCAAGTTTGTAGCAAACATTGGCGTAATTATAAAAAAGGTCGGCAGATTCGCCCTTTTCGAGCAGATTTTCATAGACAACCTTTGCGGCAGAATAATCTTTTGCAGCGTAAAGTTCGGCAGCAGTTTTTTCGTCATTCTCCTGCGCGGAAATTGCGAAAATGTTTGCCAAAATGGCTATTAATATTATTAATTTATGTTTCATATATTTATGTTTTTTTATTTTACCACAAACCTCACAATTCCGATAACTATCGGAATCACGAACAAAATAAAAGTTCGTGTGGTCTGTGTTGTTCGTGGTTATTTTCATTTTTTAATTGTATTTTCCAATTTCTCAATCAATTTCAGCGAGTCGGAATAGATTTTGTCCATTGCGGCGTGCGTGTCTTGGATTGGGGCGTAGCGTTCAAATTCGCAATTTTTCAGCAGCGACAAAAATTCGTCTGTGATTTCGGGCGAAACGCTGTGCTTTGTCAGTTCTTCCGACATATTTTCTTTATTGAGAGCAGAGAGCGGCAAATTCAATTTATCGGAAATATAGAGCCACAACGCGCTCAAAATTTCGTCATAAAAACCATCTTTTTGATTTGCTTTCAGATTTTTTTCCGCTTTTTTCAAGCGTTTTTTAGCAATTTTATTTGCTTTTTTGTTGCGCATTAACGCGATATTTGCGTTGTCTTTCGCTTTTTTGTGGAAAATCAGCCCAAACAAAACGGCGATTAGCAGCGGAATTATGTAAAAAAGATAAAAATTTAACGTTCCTGTGAAAATTTCCGTTTGCGGTTTTATATTCAAATTTCCTGTTTTTATGTAGCGCACATCGGTTGCGAGTTGCTTGACTTTCTCCTGTTCAACGGCATCGTAAGCCGCCACAGCAGTCTGCGAGCCTGAGCCTTTCGCCACGTTGAGCGTGTATTGCTCGGTGGTGAGCGTTTTATAGGAATTTGCCGCCAAATCGAAGTAAGTGAGCGAAACAGGCGGAATGGTGAAATTGCCCGAATGACGCGGAATAGCAAGGTATTCAAACGTTTTTGTGCCACTCAAACCCGACGAAGTGGTCGAGAGATTATTGATAACTTTCGGCTCGTAAGTCTCAAAATCGGTTGGAAAAATCACATTCGGCGTTTTTATCATTTTCAGATTGCCTGAGCCTTTGAGCGTGATTTTGAGCGTAATTGACGAATTTGCCTCAACGTCTGTGCTGCTGATGCTCGAACTCATTGATAATGAGCCGACTGCGCTGCTGAAATCGGCAGGTTTCGGCGTTGGCAACGGCGTAACATTGAGCGTAACTCTGCCCGAAGAGAGCGATTTTTTAATGTCTTGATAGGTTGAAAAAGAGTCGAAAAACGAGCGTGGATTTTGCACGCGGCGTTGCACGCGGACAATGCCTGTGAGCGAAAGCGGCGAAATTTCGATTTTGCCTGCATTTTGCGGACTAATCAAAACCTGTTTGAGAATGTAAGTCTGATAATTTCTGCCTTTGTAATTTTCTACGCCATTCACTTTATTTGGGTCAAGGTCAATATCTTGAATCATAAAGCCTTTAAAATCAGGCAGTTTCACGTTTTCAATATTAATTAAATTGCCCGAATGATAAATTTTGTAGGTCAGCATCGTCATTTCCTGCTCGCGCACGGTGGATTTGGAAATAAGCGGCAAAATAAAAATATCATCGTCATCAATTTGCGCTGAACTGCTTTGCTGCTGATTTTGCTGTTTTGGCTGCTGCGCATCAGGCGGCAAAACCCTGATTGACAGCGCGTTAGATTTATGTTGTGTGCCGTCAATTACAGCCGTAGCAGGCGGAATTGTAAAAGTTCCCTCTTTTTTCGCCAACAAAACATAAGTGTAAGTTGTTGTAAATGAGGAAGTTGATTTTCCGTTGATAAACTGATACGAACTGCTCGTAAAAGAACTCGGTCCCGCGATAATGTCGAAATCGGCAATTTTCGGCAGTTGCAAATTCTTAACTTCCTGACTGTTAATGATATATTGCAACTGAAAACTTTGCTCACTCACAACGGCACTCGGTGCTTTCGCGGTAAATTCCACCTTTTGCGCCACCGAAGGCAAGGCAAAAAATAAAATTATTGCAATAAAATTTAATCTTTTTATCATATAAATTATTTACGATTTTTGATTTACGATTTACGATTTTTTTTAACTTTTCCAAAGCATTTCTACCAATATTTAATGCCTATGGTGCATTTCAACCTGTAATTTGCGTTATTTTTTTTGAATTGCAAAGATATAAAAAATTTACGAATTATAAATTGCGAATTGCGTTAAAAAACCGTAACATATTTATAAAAATGTGTTACGGTTTTGCTTTTTCACCTCACCCCCGACCCCTCTCCAAATTGGAGAGGGGCGGGGCTTGTTTGTTTCCCCAACGCGCCGCTACGCTTTGCATTGGGCTAAATTATATTTGCCTTTCAGGCAACAGTCAGAGTTTGCAATGTCTGTTTTGCCCTTCGTAGAGAAAAGGCATTGCCTTTTCTCTACATTGCAATTGTCAGAATCAGGATTTCAGGATTTACAAGATAAAACAAAATCCTGCTAATCCTAAAATCCTGTAAATTCTGATTCAGACATTTTAATATGACAAAAACAAAATCATAAAAAATCATTCTAATCATTTTAAAATTACAGTTCTGACAAGCAAATTTTATTCTGCTACGGGGCGGACACAAAAGCCGTAACTGCGGCTGTAGTAGTACGTGCCCGCACCCCCGCTGCCGAAGTACAAGCCGTACGCGCAGTCGCTATTGAACTGCGAACTACTCCAATAGTAGCCGTCCGTGCCTGCGAGGCCGAGTGTACCGTCACTGTCGTAGCGGATGCCTGCTGCAGGCAAAAAGAGAGTGTTACCTGTGGCTTTGTCGGTAAATTTTCTGCCGTTTACGCCGTTTTGTGTTGTCCATTCATTGGTTACTTTTTCAACATCAAACAAACTTTTAAGTTCGTCAAAAGTAGGCACTCGCCAACCTGCAGGGCTTGGGTCGTTGGCTGTTTCCCATTCAGTACCTTCGGGAATTGTGCTATCCCATTCTGTACCGCCATTGGAATTGGTCATTGGGTCAGTTGAACTCCAACCTATTTTTCTGTTCCATTGGTAAAACATTCCTGCGCTTTCAGGTGT
>JAISKN010000338.1 GCA_031260925.1 Prevotellaceae bacterium
GAAAAATGGCGTTTATGTCGGCACAACAAATATAAATGACGATTACAAAATTTTTCCGTTGCCTGTGCAGGAACTTTCGGCTAATAAAGGGCTTACTCAAAATAAAGGATACTGATTTAGTTTATAGTTATTAGTTAATAAGTAATGTAAATATTTTAATGTAATATTTCTGGATTGCTTCGGCAATACCTCGCAATGACGACAAACGTTGTCCGTCATTGCGAACGAAGTGAAGCAATCCAGATAAAAAAATATAACATTAAAAATTATCAATCACTTAGTTTGAATTAAAAAGTCTATTTTCAAAAAAATTAAAATATATGAAATTTTTAAATAAAACATTAATAATCAGCATATTGGCGGCAATGATTTTTACTGCTTGCAACAGCGATAATTCGCCAATTCTTACAAAAATTGTTTCGGGCGAATTTGATGCTTTGCCTCTTGACGAATTTGTTTTAACCGAGCCTGCGGCAGGCACAAACCCGCTGATAATTACCGTAACATGGACTAAAACAAGGTTTTATCTTGACGAAAAAGAGTCGCCTGTGGGCAGTGTGAAATATCTTGTCGAAGCCGATATTGCAGGAAATAATTTTGCAAATGCGATAACTTTTGCCGCCTCTGACGACAATAATCCTTTGGCTGCAAATCTTTTTGTGAATGATATTAATTCGCTTCTGCTGAAAAATTTTAATGCGATGGCAGGGCAAAATCTGAATTTGGAACTGCGTTTGCGGACAAATTACGGCGAAGACGGTGCAAAAAATCACGTTATTTCAACCTCTGTGCTTGCCTTGACATTTGTGCCGTTCCGCCCCGAAAACGAGTTAATTCCTGCCTATCTTATCGGCGATATGAACGCTTGGGACTTGAACAGCAAGCAGTTTTTAATGTACCGTGAGGACAACAAACCGCAAAATCATATTCACACTTACACAGGAAAATTTGGCGCAAATACGCATTTTAAATTCTGTTCCGAACTTGCTTTGGGCGATGTCAATAAAATGTTTGGAAAAGGCGAAAACAACACGCTCGTTGTCGGCGGCACAGAAGATTTTGTAATCGCAACCGAAGGCTATTACACGCTCACGATAGACGATAAGGCAAAAACTTACTCCATTACGCCTTTTGACGAAAGCACTTTTGCGCAATATTCGGTAATGTGTTTTGTCGGCAACTTTTGTAATTGGGGCGCAGACGGCTCTGACCCCGAAATGCAGAATTTTGTTGTAAAAACCAATGGCGGCGCAGATATTATTGACAATCATAATTGGTTTTTGGAAGTCGATATAGATTTGGTTGGCTATGGCGTAAAATTCCGTGCCAACCACGATTGGGGAACAAAATGGTGTCCAATAAAATCAGCCAACAACCCTTACGGCGTTGCAGAATACAACCCAACAAACGACCCAAATATTGATATTTCGCTGCAAGGCGAAGGACGATACGAAGTCAGATTTAATGATTTAACGGCTCATTATTTTGTAAAAAGAATTGAATAAAAAACAATAAAAAATATGAAACACATTATAAAATACTTTCACTTGTCTTTGCTCATTGTTCTTTGCTCTTTGTTCTTAACAAACTGTGAAACTTACCAAAGACAGCCGCAAGGCGAAATTGTGCCGACTGCTCCCGTGTTGAAAATTGCGCAAAACAACGTTTGGCTGCGAGATTCCAACGAAGTTTTTACAGACAAATTTCTTGTGCGCATAAATTGGACAGAGGCGCGTTTTACATATAAAAACGGAGTTGCTGCCGAAGTTGGCAATTTGCAGTATATTTTGGAAATGGACACAGCAGATTTTATTGAGCCGACAGTTTTGGCAACAACGCAGTATCTGTACGCCGACTTGTTTTCTGCACCGCTTCGCGAGCAACTTATGGCTTGGTATGGTGGCGAAATTGACACCACAAAATATATTATGTTTCGTGTAAAAACGCTTTGCAACAACATTTCCGAGCCGATTTATTCAAATGTTTTTGGATTAAGAATTGACCCGACAAAACCCGAAGATGAGATAGTTGTAACGCCGACAATTCCCGAAGTTACAATAAGGCTCAAAAAAGCCGCAGAATGTACTTGGGCAAATGTTTGGGTTTATGCGTGGGGAACGACAAGCGATGCTGAAATATATGGCGGTTGGGGCGGACAAAAACTGACAGCAGATGAGAATGGTTGGTATGAATTTGTGGTAGCAGGCATTCGCCCAATAAATTTGATATTGAACAACGGCAGCGGCGGCAACGGAAATCAATTTGATTTCACAAACGCTAACTTAACCGATGGCGGCTGCTACGAAATTACAAACAGTTCGGCAACGGAAATTGGGTGCGAATAAAAAAAACTAAATATAAAATAACCCCGTTGAGCGTAGGCTCTGCCTACGCTCAGGTTAAAAGCAAGGCTATTGCCTTGCACAAGCCCAAAGGCTTGTTTTTAGCAAGAACGTAGGCAGAGCCTACGCTCAACAGAGTGCGAATGAAAAAACTAATATGATTAGGCTTTAAATGATATTTTTATTTTGAACGCAAAGGCGCAAAACCACAAAGACACTAAGAAAAACTTTTAAGTTTTTCTTCTTTGCGGTCTTAAAAATAAAATTTAAAATCAGTGGTAAAAAACAAATAATATACTAAATATCAAATAATTATATCAAATTAATAAAAAAAACTTTGCGACTTTGCGTTTAATATAAAAACTGTTTTAATTTGAGATAAATATTAATTAAATGTCTAATTCAAAAAAATAAATATAAAAAAAATAATAAAATGATAACAAAGATTTTGATTATAAGGGAAATAATTGTAAATTTACACGTCTTTACTCTTTATTCTTTACTCTTTGTTCTAAAATTTTAAACCAATGAAAAAACTTCTTATTTTCTCAATGGCAGCATTACTGCTTTGCTCTTGCAACGAGCCAAAACCAAATCAAAATGGAGGCGATACAACAAAAGTTGTCGTTTTGCCAAATCACGAAATTATCTACGAGATAAATGTGCGCAACTATTCACCGCAGGGCAACTTTGCAGGTGTGAAAAACGATTTGCCGCGCCTCAAAGAACTTGGCGTTGATATTCTGTGGCTTATGCCCATTCACCCGATTGGCGAGCAAAATCGCAAAGGCACAAAAGGCAGCCCTTATGCTGTTAAAAATTACCTCGAAATCAACCCCGATTTTGGCACGGCAGCCGATTTTAAATCGCTTATTGCGGCGGCTCACGAGGCAGGTTTTGAAATTTGGATTGATTGGGTGGCAAATCATACCGCTTGGGACAATATTTGGGTAACAGA
>JAISKN010000007.1 GCA_031260925.1 Prevotellaceae bacterium
CAGCAACTATCGCAGGTTTTGTTTGTATCTTTTTGAAAGATAAAATGGCAGTTGCGGTGGCAGTTGGTGTTTTTTGTGCTATATTGCTTGCTATTGCAATATACATTTTTGTTTTTATATACCAACATTTAAAACAGACAAAACACGATTTTATTGGACACGCAACTTTTGTAAAATATGAAACAGAAAAAGACGGCAAAAATATTTTATATGAAGTTTACAGGCAAATTCAGAGTAAGCAATTAGTAATGACCGAATTGGATTATGCTTTTAAATGGACAGGTTCTAAACCACCAATAATAACTTCGCATTTGCAAAAAACAGACGGCAAAATTTATCAGGGCAGCAAAGAAATATACGACCACGTTAAACTGATATTGAAAAAACCGTTGGTTTATAATGAAACAGGTACAATTCATTTCAATGCTAAATTAGATGATTATGATGATATTTCAAAGCCGTACGTTGAATTTAAAGTTGAAGTTCCCGTAGATATTGTTCATTTCAGAATTATTTTGAAAAATAAATCTTCCGACTTTTGTCAATCTGCAACAATAAAACGGCGTAATATTTTTAATCAAACAGGCAATGTTGAATACGAAACGTTGCAAAGTATTCCGTTCAATACAGATTGCAAATCTTATGAATATCATTTATTAACGCCAGAAGTTGGTTATTTTTATCGAATAGAATGGGTAAAATAAATAATCACAAAATTACTACACTTTCTATTTTTTTAAAAAAAGTATTGTGTAGTTTTTTTTAAAATTATAATTTTGACAAAAAATTTATAACTAAAAAAATATATTTATGAAAAACAGAAAAACAATTTTTAAAACTGCGTTGATTGGCGCGTTATGTGCGGTTTCAACAGCGAATTTTGCTCAAACGGAAGGCAAAAAAGTACAGGTTTTCTCAAGTTGGGAAGGCGAAAAAAAAATGATGGTTGAACAGCAGGCATCTGTTTTCAAACAGGATTTTAAGACAGAAAACCCTGTAATCAACATCTGTCCAGAGTTTAAGTATCAGGAAGTTATCGGTTTTGGCGGCGCATTTACAGAAACGTCTGCCTATAATTTTTCGCTGCTTGCGCCCGAAAAACAGACTGAACTCTCCGAAATGCTGTTCGGCAAAAAAGGCATCGGTTTCAATTTGTGCCGCACCACTATTCACTCGTGCGATTTTTCGCTTGACGAATATACTTATGTGAAAGAGGGCGATTTTGACCTCAAAACTTTCGACATCAGCCGCGACAAAAAGTATATTTTGCCCTTTATTTTGCAGGCAAAAAAAATTAATCCCGATTTGCAACTTTTTGCATCGCCTTGGAGTCCGCCCGCTTTTATGAAAGACAACAACTCAAAATCTATGATTAAAGGCGGCAAACTTTTGAAACAATATTACCCAAATTGGGCAAAATATTTTTCGCTCTATTTGCAAAATTACAAAAAAGAGGGCGTTGATTTCTTGGCTGTTTCCATTCAGAACGAGCCTATCGCCATTCAGCCTTGGGAAAGTTGCTTTTGGACAGGCGCAGAAGAGGGCGATTTCGCAGTAAATTATCTTCGTCCAACGCTCGACAAGGCAGGTTTTGCCAACACAAAAATCATTGTTTGGGACCACAACAAAGAGCGTGTTGCAGAACGCGCCCGCGAGGCAATTTCTGTGAAAGGCGGCGACAAAGCAATTTGGGGCGTGGGTTTCCACTGGTATTCGGGCGACCATTTTGATAATTTGAGAATGGCGCACGAACTATATCCAGACAAACCGTTGATAGCCACCGAATTTTGCCTCAGCCCAGAAACCACAGGCGAGGCTGTTTGGGGCGAAGTAGAAAAAACTTCGTGGGCAGCAGTAGAAAAATATGCAGGCGAGATTCTCAGCAATTTCAATAATTTTATGGCTGGCTCTGTTGAGTGGAATTTGATAGTAGATTTGAAAGGCGGACCGTATCACGACCGTGCAGCAGGCGTTTCTGCACCTGTTTATGTTGATGCCGACAAAAAAGATTTTATTCTCGGCGACCTTTATTACGCGGTTGGACATTTCAGCAAATTTGTAAAGCGCGGCGCACTGCGCATCGGCACAAGTTCATACAGCGACAACGTAAAAACAACGGCATTTCAAAACCCAGACGGCGAAATTATCGTGATTGTGCTTAACAAAACAGACAAAAAAATCACTCCGAAACTTCGCCTTAATAACTGCACAGCAGAATTTACTCTTGCTCCAAAATCGTTGAATACTTTTGTAATTCCTGCAAAAAGCAGCGGTAAAAGCGAACTCAAAAAAAATATTAAACAACAGCCGCAGCCGCTTGAAAGAAAAATAAGATTGGAACAGGTACAATAGAAACTTTTAGCACGCAGATGACGCGGATTAGACGGATTTACGCAGATTGTTAATTTATTGATAATCTGCGTTTTATGCTCTGTTTGTACAGAAACAGTAAAGGTTATAATTATTTAAATTTATATAAATGAACAACAACAAAGAAAAAATAAAAGGCTTATTATTCTCGTTAATTATTGTTTTGTGTTTTTTTGCTGTATTGCTATCACGGGAAGCAATATTATACAATAGAAACAACAAAGAAGCTGAAATAAATTTTGAAATTTTAGGCAGAGATACAGAAGGAACTATAATTGGCTATAAAGAGGGCTATTCTGGGTTTAAAGGACCCAAAAAAGGTTATTATAATTTAGTTAAATTCTGTACAGAAGATAGTATAGTATATAGAAATATGTGGACTTCAAAAGAACCTATTTTCAATGGAACAAAGGTAATGATACGATATTATATAGATAAAACAGGCAAATTGCGTATAAAATATACAGATTTTGAAAAATTTAAAGATTTAGATACAGAAACAGGTAGATGATTTTTAATTTGCTGGCGCAACAAAGATAAGCCTGCACCTGCGTAAAACTTTATACAATCACTGTTTCTGCCATTGCAGACGGCTGATTGAGTTCCAAGCGAATATCTGTCAATTCCTTTTTTAAGTCTTCCAACAACTCCATTACTTTGCGTTTTTTGCGTTTGCGGAACAAATCATTTTTTAGTTTTTCGAGCGCGCCCGCGTGTGTGTAACCCTCTTCATTCAAAAGATGTTTAATATCTTTTAGCATTTCGATATTTTCGGCTGTATAGTACCGAGTGTTGTTTTTGGTAAAAACAGGCAAAACTTCCTTGAAACTTTTGCCCCAAACCCTTAATGTCGATTGCGGCACATTCAAATTTTCCTCCACTTTCGATATTTTTTTATATTTCTCTGTAAATTCTTTTTCCATTTGGTTATTATTTTTTAATATTTTGCAAAATTAATCAAAAAACTTTCCCTTTCAAAATCATTTTATCAATAATTGGCTCGGTGTAGGAATACGGAATGTACGCAACTGTTGGTATCTCGTTGGTAATGAACATATTAGCAACTTTGCCGACTGTGATTGAGCCGTGCGTTTGGCTGATGCCCATCGCATACGCGCCGTTGATTGTGGCGGCGTTGATTGCCTGCGCGGGCGTGAGGCGCATTTTGATACAGGCGAGCGAAAGTGCAAATTTCATATTGCCCGAAGGTGTTGAGCCTGGGTTGAAATCGGTAGCGAGCGCAACGCTCAAACCGCTGTCAATCAGTTGTTTAAGCGGCGCGTAAGGCAGGTTTGAGAAAAATGAACAGCCAGGAAGTCCTGTCGGCATAGTGTCGGAGTTTTTCAATGCGGCAATTTCGTTTTTGCCCGAATTTTCCAAGTGGTCGACCGAAAGCGCGTTGTATTTTACGCCGACCTGCACACCACCTGAAAAATCGAGTTCGTTAGCGTGAATTTTTCCGCGCAAGCCATATTTCTTTCCCGCCTCTAAAATTTTTGCTGTCTGTTCCACTGTAAAAAAGCCTCTGTCGCAAAAAACATCAATGAAATCGGCAAGGTCATCGGAAGAAATTTGCGGTAGCATTTCATCGCAAATCAAATCAACGTAATCGTTTTCGCAGCCTTTGTACTGTTCAGGAAAAGCGTGCGCGCCGAGAAATGTGGCGCGAATTTCCATATCAGAATTTTCGCGCAGCCGCCTGATTACGCGCAGCATTTTGATTTCGTCTTCGGTGTTCAGTCCGTAGCCGCTTTTGATTTCGAGTGCGCCAGTGCCGAAACCGACAACCATTTTCAAGCGTTTGAGAGCCTGCTCGTAAAGTTCATCTTCTGACGTTTGATGCAGCAGTTTTGCAGAATTGATAATCCCGCCGCCGCGTTTGGCAATTTCCTCGTAAGACAGTCCGTTGATTTTGTCCAAAAACTCGCCTTCGCGGCTGCCTGCAAATACAATGTGCGAGTGAGAATCGCAAAAAGCAGGGAATACCATTTTACCGCTTGCGTCAATGGTTTCACCCTGATAATCAGGGCAATCCGCCATTTTGCCGAACTCTTTTATCAACCCATTTTCGATTAACAGATATGCGTTGTCAATGGTTGCAAGCGTATTCATTTCTTCGCCGCAAAGCCGCAGTTTATTTGGAGGCAATATTCCTGCAAGAGTTTTTATATTTTTGATTAACATAAATTTTTCTACAAATCAATTATCATTCTTATAAATTTTATGCAAAATATCCCAACCTACTACCAAATCAAAATGTGCAACGTCAGAAAAATTGTATTTATCTTCTGTTATTGCATTTTTACCAGAAAAATTAGATACATTTTCTTTACCGAAAATCTCCTGTAAAAGTTGAAAATCCTGTTGATTTATATGAATTTGGTTGTAAGTTGGCGTTACAAAAAGTTTGTAATTTGTGTGATGTTTATCTAAAATCTTTTTAATTTGCCGTAAAACATTCTCGTATTCAGGAGTGATTGCCTGTGCTGCAAATGATTCATTTGTTGAACGAATAATAGAAAATTTGGATTTGTTCAGCGAAAAATCTTGTTCTGGTCGCTCTGCCGTATTGTGTCTATTTGCTGCGAGCCAATCGTTTGAAATCGTATCAAAAACAGGCGCAGATTTTTGAAAAACATTCGTTATGCTGCTTACAATTTTGCTTGGCTTGCTCAAATATGCCAAAAAGAAATTTATGCGATAACTGAATTTTGATTTGTTCGCCAGTAAATAATGCCGTTTATGAAATGCCTTATCATTGTTGCTCGTTATAAAACTGCAATCGTAATCAATCAACAGCAAAGCATTGTCTATGGCAATGTTATTCTTATCTAAAAAATTGATTTTCTGTTCGATGCCATAAATGTTTTCTGCCCAAGACTGAAACAGAAATTGTGAAACAGTATCTTTTTGTGTTGTGGTTTCTTCTAAAAGTTTTTTCCAAACATAAGTGTTCACCCTGCAACCCCGCGAACTGCTGAATACAAATGAATTGTATTTGTATTTTGAATTTTGCAGCAAAAAAAGTTCGGTTGAAATATACTCGCGATTGACGGTCGGAGCATCTTCCAATGTGAATTTTTTGTTAATTCTGAATGGGTCAGTCAGCCAATATAGCGCGAAAATAATGACAAATGGAATGCCCAAAATAAGTAAAATATTTCTTAAAAACTTCTTCATATTAAAATTGAAAATAAATAAATGACTGAGAATTTGCGCCAAATTCCAAAATAATTACAATCAGTGCGTAATAAATTGCTATGCGGACAAGCGAATATTTTATGTTTTCTATCTGCAATGCGTGTTGCTTTTGCCGTTGCAGCCATTCCACAACAAGCAGAATTACAAGGAATAGCAAAGTTCTTTTTAGTCCAACAATTTGCAAAGGCATACTCAACAAACTTTTATCAAAAATTCCGCCTAAATAATTGAACGCATCGCCAATCGTTTCTGCCCTGAAAAGCACCCAGCCAATCACAACAAGTAAAAAAGTTATTCCCATTTGCGAAACTTCTTTTATTGTAGGCAAAAAGCGGTTTTCTGCAACTGTATTCGTGTATTTTCTGTTTTTTTCTGCAAGAATTTCAGGTAAAAACAGAAATGCGTGAAATGCGCCCCAAGCAATAAAAGTCCAGTTTGCGCCGTGCCAAAAGCCAGATACGAGAAAAATTATAAAGGTATTGCGAACAATTTTTGCCTTTGAAACTCTGCTGCCGCCGAGCGGAATGTAGATATAATCGCGAAACCAAGTATTTAGCGAAATATGCCAACGCCGCCAAAATTCGGCAATGTCGCGGCTGAAATATGGGAAACGAAAATTATTTAAGAATTTAAAACCAAGCAGTTTTCCAATGCCGATTGCCATATCGGAATAGCCCGAAAAGTCGCCGTAAATCTGAAATGCAAACAAAACCGCTCCTAAAACCAACGTACTTGCGCTTTGCATTTGGTAGTCGGCAAAAACCTGATTTACATAAACGGCGCAGTTGTCGGCAATTACAACCTTTTTGAAAAGCCCCCAAAGAATTTGCCGAAGTCCGTCTGTTGCCTGCGCGTTGTCAAAAGTGCGGCGTTTGTAGATTTGCGGTAAAAGATTTGTGGCGCGCTCGATTGGTCCAGCCATTGCCAGTGGAAAAATGCTCACAAAAAGAAAAAACGAAACAACATCTTTTGTAGGTTCAAAGTGCCGCCGATAAACATCAATCGTATAACTCAACGTGTGGAATGTGTAAAACGAAATTCCTACGGGCAAAATTAATTTTAAGGTGTGCGCTTGCATTTTCACGCCGAAAAGCGAAAACGCATCAACAAACGAGGTTACAAAAAAGTCATAATATTTAAAAACTCCCAAAACTCCGAAACAGATTAAACAACAGACAATTAGCACAACTTTTCGTGCCTTTTCAAAGTTCAAAACTTTGGAAAAAGTATTGTTAGACATTAAAATTCCAGCCGAAAAGTTTGTTATTGAACAAATTAAAATCAATGACAGATACCGCCAATCCCACCACGCATAGAAAAAGTAAGAGGCGGCAAGCAGAAAGATATTTTGAATTTTTACGTTTTTGCCCAATAACCAATAAATTATAAAAGTTATCGGCATAAAAACGGCAAAATCTATTGAATTAAAAAGCATTTTGAAAAAAATTAAGGGCGATTGCTCCATTAGCACTAAAAAACACTGCAAAGTTACAACTTTTTTTGTTAAAAATAAAGATAAAAATTTGTACTGTAATTATGATTTTTCAGGTGTTAAAAATCTGCGTGCTAAAATCCTCAAAACACCCAAATTCCGCTGATTGCTGCCTGATTGTGAGAAATTGCGGGAGTAATTATTACGCTGCTTTCGCGCGGTTTTATTTTGAAAAGTTTGCGCCACGCTGGCAGCAGCAAATATGACAGTTCCGCGCTCAAAACTCCCACGCCCGCACCTGTAACCACATCGCTAAACCAATGCTTTTGGTTTATCATTCGCATTGCGCCTGTGGTGAAAGCCGCCGCGTAGCCTGCAACTCCAATCCACGGCGACACATCTCGATATTCGCGGAATAAAATGTGCGCGCCGAGAAACGCCGTTGCCGTATGTCCCGATGGAAACGAGTGAAAATTTGAGCCGTCAGGTCGTTCAATATGCGTTGTGTATTTTGTTGCACTTACCACTGTTCCCATTATCAAAACTCCTGTGGCAGTTACCAAAGCGCGCTCCCAAAAGCCGTGTTTTGCCCGCACTTTGCACAAGTCAAGTCCAAAAATTGCAATGTACGGCGCATATTGAATATAATCGTCAAAAGTATATTTTCGGTAAATATTTTGTTTGATTTTTGCGCCTGTTATGTGGTCAAAATTCTGTAATTTCGGCGTAAATCGTGTAATAATGCCGTAGGTTATCAACGCTGAGGGAATGGCGAAACTTAATGCAATGTCCGTTTTTGATTTCGGGTTTTTTGCTTGCACATCAACATTTGCAATCAACGGCAAAGTATCGTTAATTTCCGAAATTTCAGCAATAATTGCACTGTCGGCAACAAAAATTGTATCAGTTTGCGCAGCGGCGAAGTTTGCTGTTGCAAAGCAAATTATTATAATAACAATTTTTTTTATCACTTTTAAAATAAATCTGAATGAGTACCTGTGCGCGACAACAATAATTCTAATTGAGTTTCATTAATTCTATACATAAGCAACCAATCAGGCTGAATGTGGCATTCTCTATAACCATAATATTCGCCTTTTAATGCGTGGTCTTTATTTTTAGATGGTAATGTTTTGCCGTTTGCCAAAAGCGTAATTACTGAATGCAAAGCGGCAATATCTAAATTGCGCTTGACGGCTAATTTATAGTCTTTTTTAAATTGTTTGGAATAAATAATTTCGTACATAAATTAAGAATTTAATTTATCAAACAATTCATCTACATTTTTGCATCTAATGCCTTTGCCCGAATTTAGTTCTTTTATTGCAGCAAGTGTTTTGCGATTTTGAACTTCTATTTCGTTATTTACAACCGTAACCTCCATTACGCCGTTTATGCGCAACAATATATTTCGCAACGCAGTAACTAACGCGTTGTCTGCTAATGTAACATTTAGAGTTGTCATAATTATATTTTTTGCAAAATTAATATTTTATTTTTATATAACAAAAAAACCGCCTTGAAAAAAGCGGTTTTCAAACTTTGCTTTAAACACGTTTCTCTTTGATACGTGCTTTTTTGCCTGTGAGGGCGCGCAAATAATAGAGTTTTGCTCTGCGAACTTTACCAACTTTGTTAAGTTCGATTTTTTTGATAAAAGGCGAATCCATTGGGAAAATTCTTTCTACGCCGATGTTGTCGGAAATTTTGCGGACTGTGAAACGTTTTTTGTCTTCGTGTCCCGAAATTCTGATAACAACGCCGCGATACAACTGTTCGCGCACTTTGTTTCCCTCTTTAATCTGATACGCAACCGTAATTGTGTCGCCGCTTTTGAATTTTGGCAAGGCAACTTCTCTTTCAACGGAAAAGGCGTTTTCTGCAATTTTTATTAAATCTTTTGCCATAATAAAATTATAATTTAAGTGAATAATAGTGCAACATTCACAGATATTTTACGCGCTGCCAGCGGTTACACAAAAATGGCTGCAAAAGTACAATATTTTTTTTAATCTGCAAAATATTTTCACAAAAAAATTTATTAATTGTGAATTACAGGTTAAAATTGTTAAAATTGACTGTTTAAATCAGGTTTTTATTTTTCAGTATATTGATTTTCTACCCGTAATTCGCATTAATTCTACATTCTAAATTCTTCATCAATTATTTCCCGCATAACCTCTTGTATATCAAGTCCTGCGGCTTTGACTTGCTGCGGGACAAAACTTGTTGCCGTCATTCCGGGCGTGGTATTGACTTCGAGCAGCACGATTTTCCCTGACTTTTCGATGATGTAATCAACTCTGATAATGCCCTTGGCGTTGATTAAATCGTAAATTTTGTCGGTGGTTTGCTGAACTTTTTCAGTCAATTCTGCGGAAATTCGCGCGGGAGTGATTTCGTCTGACTGATTTTTGTATTTGGCATCGTAATCGAAAAATTCGTTTTTCGGAACGACCTCTGTTACAGGGAAAATGACCGTTTTGTCCTTCGTTTTGTACATTCCGCAGGTAACTTCCGTGCCAGAAATAAAACTCTCAATCATTACCTCGCAATCCTCAGAGAAGGCGTTGTTAATTGCCGACTGCAACTCGGTTTTTTCTTTCACTTTTGTTACTCCAAAACTGCTTCCGCCATTTGAAGGTTTCACAAATAGAGGCAATCCCAATTTTTCTATAATCTGCTCATTATCAACATTTTGCCTGTTTTTTAAAAGTATAGATGGAGAAATATTTATATCAAAATTTTTAAGAAAATTGTTGCACGCAAATTTATCAAAAGTAAGTGCGGCAGCCAGCACTCCGCAACAGGAATACGGCAAATCTATCAAGTCAAAATAGCCCTGCAAAATGCCGTTTTCGCCGGGCGTGCCGTGAATTGTGATATAGGCAAAATCAAACTTGATTTTTTCGCCGTTTTTGATGAACGAAAAATCGTTTTTGTCAATCGGAAGTTGCTCATTTTCAGAGATTTGCACATTCCAATTTTTACCGATAATGGTAACGACATATTTTTGATAATCGTCAGGAATAAACGACATCAATCCTTTTGCACTTTTGAGCGACACCTCGCATTCTGACGAGTTGCCGCCTGCTATTATTGCTATCTTTTTCATAATTATTTATTTTACGCTGCAAAGTTAATAATTTTTTTTTGTCTGAACCACGATTTTAAAAAGATTTTCGTAATTACCAAGATTAAAACAAAATCAAAACAATCATTCAAATCATCTGAAAATCACAGACAAAATAAGGGGCGATAAAGGGGCGCGATTTATCGCGCCCCTACATTAGGGAATTTCTAATAATTGAAAGAAAATCAAAAGTAGGTGTCATTGCAGGCTTGACCCGCAATCGCTAATATACTATATTTCAATCGATTGCGGGTCAAGCCCGCAATGACACGGTATTATATTTTTATGTCGCATATTGAAAAGTTTAATTTTTAGAAGTCCCCATTAATCATTAATCATTCATCATTATTCGGCGAATATTTTTCCCATTTTTCGAGCAGATTTTTAAAATCTTGGGGTAAATCGCTGTCGAACTGCATAAATTCGTTGGTTTTGGGGTGAATAAAGCCGAGCGTTTTGGCGTGCAGGGCTTGGCGCGGACAGAGTTCAAAGCAGTTGGCTACAAATTGCTTGTACTTGGCAAAAAGATTTCCCTTGACGATTTCTGCGCCGCCATACTTGGAGTCGCTGAAAAGCGGGTGTCCGATATGCTTGAAATGCACTCTGATTTGGTGCATGCGCCCCGTCTCCAACTTGCATTCTACAAGGGTAACGTAGGCAAAACGTTTGAGAACTTTGTAGTGAGTAACGGCGTGTTTCGCTTTCGGGTTTTCGCCTTCGGGATAGACCATAAAACGCTGCCTCTCCCTGCTGTCGCGGGCAATGCTGCCTGATATTGTGCCGTAATCGTCTTTGACAACGCCCCAAACGAGCGCGTTGTATGTCCGCTCTGTCGATTTTTCCTCAAACTGACGGCAGAGAAAAGTCTTTGCGTGTTCCGTTTTTGCTATCAAAATCAAGCCCGAAGTGTC
Source organism: Prevotellaceae bacterium (assembly GCA_031260925.1). Classification (GTDB taxonomy): domain Bacteria; phylum Bacteroidota; class Bacteroidia; order Bacteroidales; family Paludibacteraceae; genus F0058. The sequence goes on from JAISKN010000007.1 coordinate 11,048, forward strand.
TTTGTCAATGCGGTGGCAAAGCCCAATTCTTGGGTTGTTGGCATCAAAATTCGGGCTGTCTTTCAGATACCACGCGAGGGCGTTGAGCAGCGTGCCGTCATCGTTGCCGAGCGCGGGGTGAACGCACATTCCTGCGGCTTTGTTAATCACCATAAGTTGGTCGTCTTCGTAGGCGATATTGAGCGGAATGTCCTCTCCGTGAATGGTAAAATCTTTCGGCGGCGTTTCGAGTGAAATCGTGGTAATGTCGTATGGCTTTATCTTGTAATTCGATTTTACAATATTGTCATTCACCCGAATAAAACCCGCATCGGCAGCCTCTTGAATGCGTGTGCGCGAAATATCGTTGCCGAGCAAATTTGACAGATATTTGTCAATTCTGAGCATTCCCTGCCCTTTGTCCGCCACAAAACGATGCCGTTCGTAGAGTTCTTTATTTTCGTTGTCCGAAACGATAATATCATCGTCTTCACTAAAAATTTCTGCCATAGTTTTTTTGTTTTATTTGAAGAAGTTAAGAAGTTGGAAGTTAAGAAGATAGAAGTTAAGAAGATAGAAGTTAAGAAGTTAATATTTGCACTTCAACTTCCTAACTTCTAATTCTAAACTAATTTTGGTATCAATAACTAAATATAGATATTATGTTATTTAAGTAATTTTTTATGGATTGCTTCGGAAATACCTCGCAATGACGGAAGTCGTTTCAGCAAAGGGAGTACGTCATTGCGAGGTATTTCCGAAGCAATCCAGATTATAAAAATGCCTTTATCTATATTTATTAGACAATTCCCTATTTTTTATTATTCTGTAACGGTTTCCTTTTCGCCTGTAACCCTTTCGAGCCATTTAACCATTGAAAGCATTACAATCATTGAGATGGCGCAAAGCACTGCAAACACTGTCCAACATTGCCAAATAGGGATTTTATTGTACATTAATGGACCAACCCACAACATAAGATTGCCCACTGCCGTTGCCGAAAGCCACAAGCCCTGACAAAGTCCCTGCAAATGTTTTGGCGCAACTTTTGACACAAACGAAAGTCCAAGCGGCGATATAAACAGTTCGGCAACTGTGAGGAAAAAATATAGCACTATCAAAATCCAAGGTGCTGCTTTCAAACCATCTGACGCTGTTTCCGACAACGCTCTAAATTCCGTTCCCGAAGGATAACCTGCAATGTTGCAAACAATTACCAGAAACAGATAGGCAAGCCCTGCAATGCCCATACCATAAGCAATTTTTTTAGGTGTGGAAATTTCTTTGCCGCGTTTGCTCAATGCAGCGAATATAAGCATTATGATTGGAGTTAATATTATCACAAAGAACGGATTAACCGCTTGCCATATTTCGGGCGGAATAGTGCTTGTATTCACAAAATCGCGGGCAAAAAGCGATAGCGATGCGCCATTTTGGTGAAACGAAAACCAGAAAAATACAACCACGCCGAGAACTGCAAACAAAGCATAAATTCTTTGTTTAATATCTTTTGCCATTTTTGCTTTTTCCGCTGCGGTATATTCAACAGTTGCCACTGTCTCTTTTTTAGCAGGATTTGGAAACATTTTTTTACTGAACATAAATATTACCAATGAAATAAACACAGCAACCACAGATGCAATAAACGAATAATGAACTCCTGTATTGAAAACATCTAAATAATTGGCTGTAAATATTGATAAATCATTTACGTTTCCGCCTACTTTGACAACAAGTTCGTTAAGATTAGCCATCTGTTCCACAGCCATATTTGACCCTTTTTCTATAAATTCGTGGCAAAGTGCGGGTAATTTTGCATTATAAAGCAAACTGTGTTTTCCGAGCCACCAACTACGCAAAAGAGGCGCAACAAAAGGCGCAATCAATCCGCCAATATTGATGAATACATAAAAAATCTGAAAACCTGAATCGCGATGCTTTGAATACTGCGGGCTGTCGTACATTTGTCCCACTATCGCCTGCAAATTGCCTTTAAAAAGCCCATTGCCGAACGCAATGAAAAAAAGTGCGAGGCAGGTTAATGGGAGCAGCCAACCAATATTTGTGGTTGTTGATAAAATCGGAATTGACAATGCAGCGTAACCGATTGCCATAACAATCAAGCCCGTCATAATTGTGCCTTTATAGTTTTGCAATCTGTCGGCAATAATACCGCCGACTAAACTCAAAACATAAATGCCAGCATAGAAAAATGAATAAATTAAAGTGCTTTTTTC
>JAISKN010000026.1 GCA_031260925.1 Prevotellaceae bacterium
AACGATTATTCGCAGGGCAACACGCCGATTTTTGAGATTTTCAGCAATCGAATAGAAATTACCACTTACGGCAATCTTTTGCAGTGGATTTCGGAAGAGGACTTTTTTGCAGGCGTGTCCAAACCCCGCAACCGCGAAATTATGCGCGTACTCAACGACCTTGATTTTGTGGAAAATATCGGTTCGGGTATTCCATTTTTGGTAAAAACTTACGGCAAAGATATTTTCTATTTTTCCAATTCTATTTCTCGAATTTCGTTCTTTTTTGAGCAGGGAGAAAAGGTAGAAATTCCACGAAAAAATAGGGTAAAAAATAGGGAGAAAAGTTCGGTAGAAAGTTCGGTAGAAAACGACATTCAATGTTCTGAAAATAAGGTAGTTAGCAATGTATATAGTTCGGTAAAAAATAGGGTAGAAAGTTCGGAGAAAAGTAGGGAGAAAATACTAATGGTTATTGAGGCAAATAGCGATATTACAATTCCTGAATTAGCATATTATTTGCATTTATCAACCAGAGCAATAGAAAAAACGCTAAAATCATTGCGGGAAGAAAATAAAATATGCCGTGTGGGAGCAAAAAAAGGCGGACATTGGGAAGTTGTCAACTAAAAAACTTTTGTAAAAAATTAAAAAAAATAAATATATGTCAGAAAAAACAAAATTAACAGAATCAGACATTTTCAATCTGCGCAAAAAGTACGGAATTTTCCCTGTGTATAAAATGATTGACACCTGTGCAAGCGAATTTGCCTCGTATGTGCCTTATTTTTATTCTACTTATGAGGACGAAAATGAGTCGATTATTTCGGACAAGAAGAAAATTATCGTGCTTGGCTCGGGACCAATCCGCATTGGGCAGGGAATTGAGTTTGACTACTCTACCGTTCACGCTATTTGGACTATTCAACAAGCAGGTTATCAGGCAATTATCATCAACAATAACCCCGAAACCGTTTCCACCGACTACACCACGTCCGACAAACTCTATTTTGAGCCGCTCACTGTGGAAGATGTGATGAACATTATCGAAATGGAAAAGCCGGACGGAGTGATAGTTACGCTCGGCGGACAAACGGCGATTAACCTCGCTGAGCCGCTGCATAAACTCGGCGTAAAAATTATCGGTACAGACGTTTTGGCGATTGACAGAGCCGAAAACCGCGACAGTTTCGAGAAAATTATGACTTCGCTCAACATTCCGCAGCCCAAAGGACAGGCGGTTACCAACATCGAAGACGGCGTAAAAGTTGCCGCCGCAATCGGTTACCCTGTACTTGTGCGCCCAAGTTTTGTACTCGGCGGGCGGGCTATGCAGATAGTGAATAACGAGGAAAGTTTGCGCACCTATCTGCAAACGGCGGTGGAAGTAGATGTAAATCAGCCCGTTTTGGTTGATAAATATATTTCTGGCAAAGAACTCGAAGTTGATGCTATTTGCGATGGAAAAGATGTGTTTATTCCCGGCATTATGGAACACGTTGAGCGCACAGGAATACACTCTGGCGACAGTATTTCGGTTTATCCCACTTTTAGCGTTTCGCAAAGCGTGAAGGACAAAATTCTCGATTATACTATAAAACTTGGGCTTGAAATCGGCATAATCGGCTTGTACAATATTCAATTTATTGCAGACGAAAAAGACGATGTTTTTGTGATTGAAGTTAATCCGCGTTCAAGCCGCACAGTGCCGTTTCTGAGCAAGGCAACGAGTATTCCAATGGCTGACATTGCTACAAAAGTTGTGCTTGGGCAATCGCTCAAAAGTCAGGGCATTAACGAAATTTACCCGAAAGAAAAAGAGAGTTGGTATGTAAAAGCACCTGCGTTTTCGTTCAGCAAAATTCGCGGAATAGACGCTTACCTTTCGCCCGAAATGAAATCGACTGGCGAGGCAATCGGCTACGACAAATCATTCACCCGCGCGCTCTACAAGGCGTTGCGTTCGTCTGGTATGAAAGTGGCGAATTTCGGCACAATACTTGTTACAATCGCCGACTGCGACAAAGAAAGGGCGTTGCCGCTGATACGCCGTTTCTACAATCTCGGTTTCAATATTGAGGCAACCAAAGGCACAGCAAATTTTTTGAAAAAACAGGGAATACGCACGCGCACGCGCAAAAAAGTGAGCGAAGGCAGCAACGAAATTTTCGATTCCATTCGTCAGGGACACGTTTCGTATGTGATTAACACGCTTGACATCAGCAAAACCCGCACGCGCGAAGACGGTTTCCAAATTCGCCGCTGCGCCGTAGAAAACAACGTGGCGATGTTCACTTCGCTCGAAACGGTAGCAATTTTGCTTGACGTTTTAGAGGAAATCACGCTCGGAATTTCTACCATTGACAAAATGAATTGAGTTATTTTTGCCGCAAATACACGAATAAAACACAAAAACAGGTGTCATTCCCGCGCAGGCGGGAATCTCATTTGTGCAATGAAGTAAGGAGATTTCCGCCTGCGCGGAAATGACAGATTATTTCATTTTTATACGATATTATTAAAAAAAAATATTAATTTTGCAGAAAATTTTTATTGATAATTTATGAAAAAAACTATTATAACCATAGCGTTTTTTGCTGCTGTTTTGGCTGTTTCGGCGCAAAATAGCAAAAAAATTACAGATTACATCAAACAATATCAAAATTTTGCAATCGCGCAGCAGGCATTGCACGGCATTCCTGCGAGCATTACAATGGCGCAGGCAATACTCGAATCTCAATCGGGCGAAAGTATGCTTGCCCAAAAAGCCAACAATCATTTCGGCATAAAATGCGGCTCAAACTGGTCAGGCAAAACCATCAACAAAGATGACGACAACATCGCCGACTGTTTTCGCAAATACCCAAAAGTTGAAGACTCTTTTGCCGACCATTCAGCATTTTTGAAACGTCCGCGCTATGAAGATTTGTTTAAAATTCCATTGCAGGACTATAAATCGTGGGCTGTCGGTCTGAAACGCGCAGGTTACGCCACTGACCAAAATTATGATGTAAAACTTGTAAAACTCATAGAAGATTATAATCTTAATTCTCTGACTTACATTGAATTAGACGAAGATTTGAGGAAATATGAAAGTATTGATTATGCTAAAAAATATGAAAGCAAATTTGAAATTGACAAACTTTTTTCCAAAGAAAGAAACAATGGAATGGAGTGTTATAAACTCAAAAGAAGTGCAACTATAACGGAGATTTCCGCTGCTTTGAAGAGAAAAAACATTGAGAAAATGCTTTATTACAACGATTTATTTGAAGACAGAGAATTGCCGGTCGGCACATTAATTTATACAGAAAAAAAAACAAAAGAGGCTGCCAACAGTTACCGCAATCACAAAGTTCAGGAGGGCGAAAGTATGCACCTGATTGCACAAAAATATGGAATTACACTTAAATCTCTCTACAAAATAAACAAGATGACTTACGGCTCAATTCCATCTGTAAATCAAAATCTTCTTTTGCACTGAAATACATTATCCTTTGCGTCTTCGTGCCTTCGCGCCTTTGCGTTAAGAAATGTATTTTTTGAACGCCAAGGCGCAAAGACGGAAAGCCGCAAAGAAAATATAACATTATTAATCAGGCACTTAAATAAGCCTAAAACATTAGGTGTCATTGCGGGCTTGACCCGCAATCGATTGAAATATAGCATATTAGCGATTGCGGGTCAAGCCCGCAATGACACGAGAATTTTATTTTTATTGTCAATTTACAACGTACTATTTTTATAATAATACTGAAACTCAACATTTAACGCATATAATTTATATGCCAAATACTCAATAAATAATATGAAAAAAATATTCCTAATCTCATTTCTCTGCATTTCGATGATTGCAAATGCAGGCATAACTTTGTCCGACTCTTGCCGTGTCAGTCTGCTGACTTGCGCGCCGCACGATGAAATTTACGCGCGGTTTGGACACTCCGCAATTCGCATTTGCGACCCTGCAAATGAACTTGATTTGGCGTATAATTACGGCATTTTCGATTTTTCATCAAGTTGGTTTATTCCGCGTTTTATTCACGGCGCAACTGACTATCAACTTGAGCCTGCGCCGATGATTTATTTTTTGAACAGTTACGCCGCGAGAAAATCAACGGTGTATGAGCAAATTTTAGACCTCTCGCAAAGTGAAAAACAGGCACTTTTTGACGCGCTTGAAATAAATTATTTGCCCGAAAACCGCATTTACCGCTATAATTTTGTCTATGACAACTGCGCAACCCGCCCTTATGATATGATTACCAAAGTGCTGAAAACCACGCCGATAAATAACTATTACCGCCGTACGACTTCGTACAGGGCAATTATTGAGGAGTTTGTCGGGCGGAATAATTGGCAGCGTTTCGGCATCGACATTCTTATCGGGCGCGAGGCAGATTTACCGACTGTTGATATTTATGCTCTGCGCGCTTTTCCGAAATATACGGCAAATATTATCGGCGGCATCACCCTGCAAAACGACACGGGTTCAAAGCCGCTTGTAGTTGAGAGCAACGTACTTTGCAAATTTCCGCCAATCGTTCCAAGCGAAAAATCACTCCTCAACCCGAACATAATTTGCTGCCTTATAATGCTGTTAATCACGCTTTTAAGTTTCTCCGCGTGGAAAAAACGCAAAACTCTTGTCTGGCTTGATTTTCTGCTCTTTTTTGTTTCCGGCGCAATAGGAATAATCATTTTTTACTTAATGTTTGTTTCTTCGCACCCGCTTGTACATCAGAACTATAACTTGCTGTGGCTCAATCCGTTGCACTTTATTTTTGCATTTTTGCTGTTAAAATCAAGTTGGCGACCTGCGCTGCGTTATTACGCGCTTTTAAGCACATTTCTCACGCTCGCAGCAATCATTGTGTTTGTAACACGTTTCCAAGTGATGCACCCTGCGTTTTTGCCGCTTATGGCGATAATGTTAGTCAGGTCGATTTTGTTTTTTCAGGAAAATGGGCGGCGTTAATTAATGTAAAATGTAGAATCTAAAATTTAAAAAATAAAATTATGAAACACTTACCTTATTTAATTCTAATCGCTGTTTTTATGTTTTCGTGTATGAATAATGAAAGAACAAACAAAAATCTTTCAGATACAGAGATAAAAATAGACAGTATTGTGGCAGATACAACAAAATTTTTAATTAGTGATTTGCCAATAATTTTTGACAGCACTAATTATGCTTTGCATTGTATTGGCTTTTATGACACTTATTCTCGCGGCAAACGTTATTTTGTATCAGAAAATGGAAGACGAGATTATGGCACAAATACTTTGTCCATTTCGGGGCAAATTGCTAATATTGTTTTTGAAAATATAAAAACAGAAGAAAAATATTTATTAACTCGAAATTTATTATTAATTTGTCATATCGAATATATGGGTTATATTGCACAAAAAACAAATAACCAATATTTACTTTATGAATTATATGACAAAGATAATAATAACGATAATGAAATAAATACAAATGATATTAAATCATTATATATCAGCAATATAAATGGCAAAAATTTTAAAAAGATTACGATTGACAATAATGAATTTTTAAATGGAAATTTTATAGAAGAAAATATGCGGTACTATTTTCGCACAAAAGATGTTGCCAAAAAAGGTAAATTGCACTATTATTACATCGAATTTACAAATGACGATTATTCTACTTATGAATATTTTCCATTAGAATTATTAAAATAAATATTAGCGCAGATTTAAAAAAATGACGTTTTTTTATTGGCACTTAAAAAAATTAACCACTAATCATTAATCATTAAAAATTAATTCGTAACTTTGTACCCCGTTGAAAGACAAATTTGTTATTTAATTAGTAATTCATAACTATTTGTAAATCAGCAGCAAGGTTTATTGTTGCGTTTTTTGTTTTTTTAAAAAATCAAAAAAAATCTGAAATTTGAAATCATAAATCTGAAATCATAATATCGTAAATA
>JAISKN010000027.1 GCA_031260925.1 Prevotellaceae bacterium
TCCTACAAAAAAGGCATTCCAAAAGACACGTCAGGCAACGGCGGCGGCTACGTTTTCGACTGCCGCAGCATCTACAACCCCGGACGTTTTGACGAGTACAAAAATCTCACAGGTTTAGACGCGCCCGTCAAACATTTTATCGAAAGCAGCACAGGAATTGATAACTTTTTGAAAAACGTTTATTCACTGATTGACAGCCATTTAGAAATATTTTTAGAGCGAAAATTCACGCACCTTTCCGTCTTTTTCGGTTGCACAGGCGGGCAGCACCGCTCGGTTTATTGCGCCGAAAGTTTGGCAAACCATATTTCGGAAAAATACGATGTTGATATTGAGATGAAACACAGGGAATTAACTAAAAGTTAAGAACTAAAAACTAAAAAAATGCCCTCGAACATTTTAGTTGAGGGCATTTTTTTAGTTTTAAAATTACGCAACTTGTTTATGTTTAATAATATTTTCGTACAAAAATTCAGGGGCAAAATCTGCTCCGTTTTTCCAATTAACAGTATCGTTTTCAACGAAAAAAGCGTTAAATTTGCTTTCGTCAAGCAATTCTCGAATAATTGCGCGGTGGTCGTTTGCAAATATTTTTTCAAAATTCACACCACCACCAACACCATCATTAAATTCAATTAGAATTTCGTATTTTTTACTTGTCTTTTCTGCTTTTACAACCCAAATCATAATTTTTCCTCCTATATTAAAGGTTTTATTTCGGTAAAATCTCCTGTTTCTTTGAGTGAATTCCAATTTTTTAACAATTCGTTTTTGTGTTCTGCCGCCCATTCCAAAACCAAACCCAAAATGCGAGGCGGAAGTTGTCCCTCTCGCAAAGTCAGTGTTTCAATCAAAATTTCCGCCCTGAAATCGTTGTATTTTGCGTGAAAATGAGGAGGGTTGTGGTCGTTGAAGTACATCGAAATCACAATTCCTAAAAATTTACTTATCGTTGGCATATCATTAATTTTTTACTGAATAAATTTTCTACAAAATTACAAAAACATTTTTTATTAAACAAACAGTAAAAAACAAATATTTTTTTATAATTTTGCGCTGATTAATTTTAAAAAACAAATGAAAACAGCCCTAATTTTCGCCGCAGGACTTGGCACAAGACTCAAACCGCTAACTGACACAACGCCCAAAGCGTTGGTGAAAATCGGCGGAAAAACACTTTTGCAGATTGCTATTGAAAAGATACAACTTGCAGGTTTTGAGCGTATTGTGATTAATGCGCACCATTTTGCAGAGCAGATTTTTGATTTTGTGCAAAAAAACGATTTTGATGCTGAAATTATTGTTTCGCACGAAAAAGAGATGTTGCTTGACACTGGCGGCGGCATTCTCTTTGCTCAAAAATACCTCGAAAGCAACGAGCCGTTTCTTGTGCATAATGTTGATATTATTTCAAATGTCGATTTAAAAAAGTTTTACAACGCGCACAAACCCGAAAACCTTGCGACATTGCTCGTGAGCAGCAGAAATACCAGTCGTTATCTGCTTTTTGACAGCGAAAATTGTTTAGCAGGTTGGCAAAATATTAATACAGGCGAAATAAAAACGCCATTCCAAAATATAGAAATTGAAAAATATAACCGTTTGGCTTTCAACGGAATACACGTTATTTCATCAAGAATTTTTGAATTAATGAAAAATGAAAAAATGCCGTTTTCGATAACCGATTTTTATATTTCAATCTGCAATAAAGAAAAAATTATCGGCTGCCAACAACCTGATTTAGAAGTGATTGATGTGGGAACGGTGGAAAAAATTGACAACGTTTTTAGCACGCAGATGACGCAGATTAGACGGATTTACGCAGATTTTTATTAACAACAAATTAGATAAAACGCAGATTGCTAACTAATTAACAATCTGCGTTTTATCCGTTAAATCAGTGTTATCTGCGTGCTTTTTGAACATATCACATTTTATATCCAAAAATATTTTTGTAATTTTGCGCCGCATTAATCATTAAAAATTAATCATTAAAAACAGATGAAAAAAAACATTTTATTAATAATAATCTTAACAGTTGCGCTTGTCGGCTGTAAAACTCGACAGAAAACGCAGCAGCCAAAACAAATTTCACAGACAGAAATTTTGTCTGCGGAAAATATTGTAAATCAGGTGCTTAATCAACAAAACGATATTTCGTTTGTGAATATTCCAAACGCGGAGGCATCGCTCGATTATAACGGCAGAAAATTTGCAGTGAAGTTTGTGATAAAAGTGGTTGCGGACAAGCAAATTTTGATTTCGGTGCTGCCATTTTTGGGAATAGAAATGTTTAAGGTAGAACTTACGCCCAAAAAATTTTTCATTTACGACAAACTCTACCGCCAATATTGCGAAAACAGTTACGACTATCTGTCGCAAATGTTCGGCACGGAATTATCATATTCCACTGTTGAGGCACTGCTTTTGAACAGGCTTTTTACGATTGACAACAGCAGCAAAAACGCGCTCAAACGCGCCTTTTCTTCAATGCAACTAACTGATAAATATGTGCTTACGGCGAATAAGAAAACCAACAACCTCGAACACAGATTTGAAATTTCTCCCGATTTCAAAATTTCAGGCACATTCCTAAACCAGAATACGCTTGATGTGGTTTCGTTGCAATATTCCGATTTTGACATTAAAAACGGCGTGCTGTTTCCGATGACTTACGATGCAAAAGTTGTGTCTGCAACCAAAAACTTAAATGTAAATTTCACAATCAAAAAAATCGAAATCAACAAAGAATTTGAAATTTCCGCTACCGATATTTCGCGCTATCAAAAGGTGGATTGCGGAAAAATGTTTTGAAATTTTTGGCACACAGATAAAACGCAGATTATTAATCAATTAACAATCTGCGTTTTATCTTTAATTTTGCGTACTAAAATGCTTTTTATGCAGCCTTGCTCTTATTTTACAAATAATGTATGCGACCCCCCACCACCAATTTCGTAACTATACAGCAATTCGCCGTTTTTCCAAGTGCATAATGTATATTTTGTTGTACTTCCCATAGGAGGCCACCCTTCACTCGGCACTTCTATTGACGTCCAACTTAATACATACACATCGCCGTCAATAGCCACAACAGAACTTGCCGCTGACTCATATTCATCAGGGAAAGACAAATCATATAAAACTGCGCCGTTTTTCCAAACGGTAGCCTTATTATCTCTTCCATAGCCTGCAAAATATACATCATTGTTGGAAATATAAGTA
>JAISKN010000055.1 GCA_031260925.1 Prevotellaceae bacterium
ATTAAAAGAGTTTGGTCAAAAGTCGGCTCTGGTCCGCACGAATTAAACATAATCATTGTACCTAATGCAATGATTATTAATGATATAATAAAAAAAGTTTTTTTCATTTTGCAATAAAATTTATTGATAAATAAAGAAATCAAATTAACTGCAAAATTACAATTTTTTATCAAAACAAAAAAAACATTGTAAATTTGCTGAAAAATTGCTACTTTTGCAGCCCCAAAACTCGCTCTTGTAGTTCAACGGATAGAACGGAAGTTTCCTAAACTTTTGATGGCGGTTCGATTCCGCCCAAGAGTACAATGCTATTTACGATTTTAAATTTACGATTGAGTATTTCGACCGCAGCCATTAAGTAACGCGAAATAAATTAAATTCCTTCGGAATTTGTTTTTATAACACAGAGTTCACAGAGAAATAAAAATAAATTTTGGTAGTAATTAAAAAAACAGGTGTCATTCCCGCGCAGGCGGGAATCTCCTTACTTCATTCTATAAATGGGATTCCCGCCTTCGCGGGAATGACAGGGTTCTTCATTTTATTTTGTTTATTTAATTGTTTTTCTATTATCTTGATGATTTTAAAAAAATTAATAGCACCTCAAAAAAATTATTAACCTATTTATTTGGCAGCCATTCAATCGTAAATCTAAAATCATAAATCGTAAATTTTTTAGAGTTTATTCAAAAAATGCCCCATTTTTTCCTTTTTAGTTTTCAGATATTGCTCGTTGTATTTGTTTGGTTGAATTTCGAGCGGCACTATTTCGGTGATTGTCAAGCCGTAAGCCTCTAAACCAATGCGTTTTACAGGGTTGTTTGTTATCAGGCGCATTTTTGTTACGCCAAGCGCACGCAAGATTGACGCGCCAACGCCGTAATCCCGCTCGTCAGCCTTGAAACCGAGATGAATATTCGCCTCAACCGTATCCAAACCTTCCTCCTGCAATTTATACGCCTTAATTTTATTCATCAAACCAATTCCGCGCCCCTCCTGATTCATATAAACAACAATTCCTTTGCCCTCTTTTTCAATCAGTTGCATCGCTTTGTGCAGTTGTTCGCCGCAGTCGCAACGCCGCGAGCCGAAAATATCGCCCGTAGCGCAGGACGAATGTACGCGAATTAATATGTCCTCGTCTTTTGCCCAAGTGCCTTTTATGAGTGCGATATGCTCCAATCCGTTCGATTTTTGACAGAATGGCAAAATGCGGAAATCGCCGTAAATTGTCGGCATTTCAGCCTCAATTCCCTGCTCAATAATTGACTCTTTTTGCAAACGATAAGCGATTAAGTCCTTGATTGTTATGATTTTAAGGTTGAATTTTGCAGCCGTTTCGAGCAGTTGCGGCATACGCGCCATTGTGCCGTCCTCGTTCATAATTTCGATAAGAGCAGCCGCAGGAAAAAGTCCTGACAAACGCGCCAAATCAACCGCCGCCTCAGTGTGTCCTGCTCTGCGCAAAACGCCGCGAGAACGCGCATAAAGCGGGTTAATATGCCCTGGTCTGCCGAAAGTTTGCGGGGTAGAATTTGGGTCTGCCAAAGCGCGAATTGTGGCAGCGCGGTCTTCCACCGAAACGCCTGTGGTGCAGCCGTCAAGTTTATCAACGGTAACGGTGAACGGCGTTCCGTGAATTGACGTGTTTTCAAAGACCTGCTTCGGCAATTCGAGTTCAGTGCAGCGTTCCTCAGTAATCGGCACACAAAGCACGCCGCGCCCGTTCGTCAGCATAAAATTGACTTTGTCAGGCGTAATTTTTTCCGCCGCAACGATAAAATCGCCCTCATTTTCGCGGTCTTCATCATCAACCACAATCAAAAATTTCCCTTCTTTGAAATCTTTTATTGCCTCTTCTATTGTGTTTAATTGCATAATTTTTTTATATTAATTACTTTGTATTTTGTATTAAAAAACCTCATTTTCACCTAATTTTTCTAACAAAACAACCTCAGTAGTTCTGCACAACAACCTATTCTTATGATTTACGCAATATTATCATTTTTTACTTCTCTACAAAATATAATAATTCTTTATGATTATCTCCAAAATCTGTTTTTCCTGAATTAAAATACTTATATTTTTCTTCAAAAGTCTGAACATTACCAACAGCACCTAAAATATTTTCTATTTCATTTTTTGTGATTTTATTGATAGTTGCTTGGCTTTTTGCTTTATAGGTGTTGTTGTAAGACAATAAAATATATTTGCAATCGGCATTTAAAATCAAGTCCTGTAATACGCTTTTGGCTTTGGCTTTTGAATAATCGCTCATTCTATTATCTCTTTCCATTTTGAGCGTTTTTCCAAAAACAATCGGCTGTTTCCATTCTGCAAGATTTTCTAAAATGTGATAAAAATTCACATATTGACGCGCATTATATGGCGGGTCTAAATACAATAAATCACATTTTATTTTTTTTATTAATTCATTTGAATCTTGATTGTAAATTATTGATTTTGAAGGGTATTTTTTTATATCCAACATTTTTAAGACAATTTTTTTATCTTGTGGTTGTTTCGCTAAAAACGCTTCAAAATGTCCAACTGTGTTGGCAATTCTATCAGTTGTATAAAGCAAAGAGGTAAGCAAAATATAAAATTCCCTTTCCGTTAAATCTTTTTTATTTTTTTCTAAATGTATTCTAATAGAACCAATTTGTTTGGCATTATTATTTGAAAAATAAGTGTCTGAAAATGTTTTATTAAAATAATTATCGGTAATATAATCTTTTGAGTTATTATAGTAATCAATATATTTTTTAATTTTGTTTTCGTTGTATTTTTCATTAGAAAACCAAGCATTATAAAATACAAAATTTGAAAACAAAATATCATTAAAAATTACATTTTTACCTTGTTCAAGAAAATAGTTTCCGACAACGCCTGTTCCTGCGAAAGCATCGCAAACAGAGTTAAATTCAATTCCAACTTGCAACAATGTGTTACTAATGAAATCAAGTAATTTGAATTTATTGCCAATATATCTTCTGTTCTGTATTTGGTACATTGTAGTTTGTTACTAAAATTTCTCTTTCTTTGGCATAACGGTCTTTTTTGTTGTAACTTGAAGAACTATAATGATAATTTATATCAATAATATTAAAATTATTATCTTTAATCCAATTTTCCAAAATAAAGTTTTTTGCACCGTTTTTTTCAAGCACATTTGATAAAGCAAATTTAATATTATTATTATGCAAAAAAGATAAACAATCTAAAAGTTCAATTTCTGATAAATTATTCCAACCTCCGTTTTCAGTGTAAGTGGCTGTTGTAATTAAATATGGGGGGTCTATATAAACAAAATCGCCATCTCTATATTCTAAGTTTTTCAAAATATCAAAATCAGCCATTT
>JAISKN010000056.1 GCA_031260925.1 Prevotellaceae bacterium
CAATGTTTCCGCGCCAAGTTCGAGCATATCGCCGAGAATTGCCGTTTTGTGCGCAAAATTCATTGCACAAAAATTGTCCAAAGCAGCATTCATACTCGTTGGATTGGCGTTGTAGGCATCAATTATCAACTCATTTTTCTCCGTTTTTTTGTATTGAGAACGGTTGTTTTTTGGCGTGTAATTTTCTAACGCGGCGCAAATATCTTTGACTTCAACCTCGAAAAACAGCCCGATTGCGATTGCTGCGAGCAGGTTTTCCGCGTTGTAATTGCCTGTGAGTTTTGTGGCGATTTTTTGCGTAACGACTGAAAAACGCGGCGAGTTCCACGCCAACGTAACAAACGGGTTGTCTTCTGTGAGATGCCCCGAAATATCGGCGCGCGTTTCGTTCAAACCGTAGGAAATGCTGTTAATTCCTGCCGAATTTTCAGTCATTTTTTCGTCTGCGAGATTTAGAAAAATGCGTCCTTTTTTCTGCCTTATAAAGTCAAAAAGTTCCGTTTTTGCCTTTATAACGCCCTCCAATGAGCCGAAACCTTCGAGGTGAGCCTCGCCAAAATTGGTTATCAAGCCAAAATCAGGCTCGGCAATTTCGCAAAGTCGCGCAATTTCGTTTGGGTGGTTTGCGCCCATTTCTATAACTGCAAATTCGTGATTATCAGTCAGTTGCAGCAATGTGAGCGGTACTCCGATGTGATTATTGAGGTTTCCCTGCGTAAAATGCGTGTTGTATTTTTTTGCCAAAACAGCAGATGTAAGTTCTTTTGTGGTGGTTTTTCCGTTTGTGCCTGTGATTGCTATAATCTTGGTTTTCAGTTGCTTGCGGTGAAAATTTGCCAACTCCTGCAACGTTTTCAACACGTCATCAACCAAAATATAACGCCTGTCCTTAACCACGCACGCATTATCAACCACAGCAAAAGCACTGCCTTTATTCAAGGCATCTTCGGCGTAATTATTGCCGTCAAAATTATCGCCTTTTAACGCAAAAAATATCGAATCTTCTGCAATTTTGCGCGTATCAGTGCAAATTTCGGGGTAATAATGCAACAGTTTTTCCAACTTTTCAATCATAAAAACGATTTACGATTTACGATTTACGATTTACGATTTACGATTTTTTAGTAGTAAAATCAATCGTAAATCGTAAATCTAAAATCGTAAATATGAATTTATTTCTTCTTTCCCTGATTAGCAACGGCGTCCATCAGTTTTTTGATTTCTTCGGGGTCGCCGAGAAAATAGTCTTTGACGAGGTTTAAGTCATCGTCAAACTCGAAAACATACGGCACGGCAGTTGGCAAATTGAGGCTTACGATGTCGTTGTCGCTGATGTTTTTGAGGTATTTGATGATGCCGCGCAGGCTGTTTCCGTGCGCTGCAACGATGATTTGGTCGTGCTGCACAAGCGATGGGTAAATTACCTCCAACCAATAAGGCAGAATGCGCTCAACGGTATCTTTCAACGCCTCTGTTTGCGGCACAAAATCTTTGGGAACGCCTGCGTAACGCTCGTCTTGCGAGGCAGAACGCGGGTCGGTCGGCTCAAGCGGCGTTGGCGGCACGTCATAACTTCTGCGCCAAATCAAAACCTGCTCATCGCCGTATTTTTCGGCAGTTTCGGCTTTGTTCAAGCCCTGCAACATTCCGTAATGTTTCTCGTTCAAACGCCACGATTTTTCCACAGGAATCCAATCAAGATTCATTTGGTCAAGAATAGTATTGAGAGTTTTATTTGCTCTTTTGAGATAGGAAGTGAAGGCTTTTTCAAACTTATAGCCCTCATTTTTAAGCAGTTGCCCTGCTTTTACAGCCTCTTGCACGCCGTTCTCAGTCAAATCAACGTCAGTCCAGCCCGTAAAACGATTTTCTTTGTTCCAAACACTTTCTCCGTGCCTGATTAATACTACTTTTTTCATATTTTTTAATTATTAATTGTTAATAATAAATGGTAAATTGTTTTAATAATCTGATTTCTAAATCTTTAACCTTTTGAATTTTTAAATTGAAAATTCACGCAAAGGTAATAAATTTTTTTTCAAAAAAAATCGTTTTTTCAATATTTTATATTCAAAAAAATTGTAAATTTGCACAAAATTTTTCATTAATCAGTTTTTGTGTGGAAGTAGTTTATTCTATACTCTATTATTTGCTGCTGCTATTCTATTTTTATGTGGTTGCAGCGTGTATTTCCGTGATTTTGCTTGACAATCGAAACCCTGTCAAGTCGATTGCGTGGGTTGTTGCGTTGATTATGCTGCCTGTGGCGGGACTTGTTTGTTATGTTTTTTTTGGAAGAAATTTTCGAAAAAATAAAATGTTTTCCGAAAAAGAACCGAAAAAAAATTTTGCAAAGCCTGAATATGCGCTCGGAATGAAAGAACTTATCACGTCTGATATTCCAAAACATTTGCAAAAAACGGCGCGCCTGCTCTACAAAAACAGCGGCGCAAACCCATATATTGACACTAAAATTGAAATTATCACAAGCGGACAAGATGTTTTTCAGCAACTTTTTGACGATATTGAGGCAGCAAAACAGCATATTCATATCGAATTTTACATCATCGAAGACGACAAAGTCGGCAACGAACTTCGCCGTTTGTTGATTAGAAAAGCGCAGGAAAGAGTGCGTGTGCGCGTGATTTACGATTATCTCGGCGGTTTTCGATTGTCTGATGCGTATGTAAAATCGTTGAAAAATGCGGGCGTTTTCATTCAACCGTTTTTGCCTTTCAACCGCAAATTCGGCAGTAAAATCAACTACCGAAATCATAGAAAACTTGTTGTAATTGACGGAAAAGTCGGTTACACAGGCGGCATTAACGTTGCCGACCGTTATATTTTGGGCAACAAACTTGGAAAATGGCGCGATACATCAATGCGGCTCGAAGGTCCAGCAGTTCACGGCTTGCAGAATGTTTTTCTCACCGATTGGTTTTTTGTTGATAACACATTGGTTATCAACGAAAAATATTACCCAGAGCCTGATGTTTTTCCGCAAAATGTGGTGCAAATTGTAAATTCAGGTCCAGATACGGAATGGGAGGCGATTTTGCAGGGAATTATCACTGTTTTCAGCAATGCGCGCAAAAACATTTACATTCACACTCCCTATTTTTTGCCGCCCGAAAGTTTGATTACGGCAATGGAAATGGCGGCATTGAGCGGCGTTGATGTTCGGTTGATGGTGCCTGCAAAAAGTGATACGCCGATGGCAAATGCTGCGAGCAGTTCCTATTTTTTGCGGATAATGGAGGCGGGCGTGCGGATTTTTTCATACAAACATAATTTTCTGCACAGCAAAGCCATTACCGTTGATGACGAAATCGGAATTGTCGGCACGGCAAATATGGACATTCGCTCTTTTGAGCAGAATTTCGAGGTAAATGCTTTTATTTACGATAAAAAAACGGCGGAATTTTTGCGAAATGCGTTTAAAGCCGATGCAAAACTTTGCGATGAGATAAAACTTGAAAGTTGGAAAACGCGCAAAAATTTAACAAAAATTAAAGAATCTTTGGCGAGACTGCTCTCTCCAATACTTTGAAATAGTGATTAGAGTATAGAGTTTAGTTATTAATGGAATTACGGGTTAAAATACTATATTAAAGGTGCATTCCTACGGAATGCAGGTTGTATTTATATTTTTTTCTACCGAGCGATGCAATCCTAACGGATTGCGGTGCTAATATGGCATCATTCCGTAGGAATGAATCGCTTGGTAGAAATTAAGTATCACAT
Source organism: Prevotellaceae bacterium (assembly GCA_031260925.1). Taxonomy (GTDB): domain Bacteria; phylum Bacteroidota; class Bacteroidia; order Bacteroidales; family Paludibacteraceae; genus F0058. The sequence goes on from JAISKN010000056.1 coordinate 3,745, forward strand.
TTTCAATGCATTCCATAGGAATGCAACCCGTAATTTCATTAATCATTAATCGTTAATCGTTAAATATTATGTTAAAATCATTAGGAAATAAGACCGAATACAAAGCCGACTATGCGCCGGAAGTTTTGGAAACTTTCGACAACAAGCACCCTGACAATGATTATTGGGTGCAGTTTAACTGTCCCGAATTTACTTCGCTTTGTCCGATTACGGGGCAGCCCGATTTTGCAGAAATTGTCATCAGTTACATTCCTGCGCAAAAAATGGTAGAAAGCAAAAGCCTGAAACTTTACCTTTTCAGTTTCAGAAATCACGGCGCATTCCACGAAGATTGCGTAAATATTATTATGAAAGATTTGATAACCCTGATGCAGCCAAAATATATTGAGGTTACGGGCTATTTTACGCCGCGCGGAGGAATTTCGATTTTTCCATATTGCAACTACGGAAAAAAAGGTACTAAATACGAAAAATTTGCAGAAACAAAGTTGATTTCAAGTGTTAAAAAATGACAGTTTTTCAGTTGATTTTTCAAAAAAAAGATGTTAAATAACATAATATACTGAAAATCAATATCTTATTTTTGTCAAAAAAACAAAAAAAAACAAAAAAAAGATACACTGCAAATGAAAAATATATTACCTTTGCACCGATATTATTTTTAGGTATTTTTAAAAATTTAACAAAGATGAAAAAATTAGTTTTGTTTTTCGCCGCTGCTCTTGTAGCAGTATCTTTCGCAGCCTGTGGCAACGCTGCTGAAAAAACAGAAGGTACACCAGTTGATACTCCTGCTATTGAAGCAGAAGCACCTGCTGCTACAGAAGATGCTCTCACAGAGACACCTGCTGAAACTCCTGCAGAAACACCTGCTGAAACTCCTGCTGAATAATCAGAAGTTGCAACTACAAAAGAAAGGTGGAGCCGTCTGAAAAAGGCGGCTTTTGTTTTTGTGGAATGTTGAAATTTTTGTAATTTTGCGCTATTAAATACAAGCACGCGGATAACGCAGATAAAACACAGATTTACACAGATTTTATAAAAAAATATCCGTGTAAATCTATCAAATCAGTGTTATCTGTGTGCTGAAAAACATTTAAACTAATGAAAAAAAATATTGTTATCTTATTAGTATTCAGCGCTTTAATCGCCAATGCGCAGACAAGCACTGTAAAAGTCGGCAGCGAGCCGATACCGCAAAACAGCATAATCTATTTTTTGCCGAAAACAGAAATTGAAGTTTCTGTTACAATAATAAAAACAATAGAAAAGGCAGGAATATTTGCAAATTACGCAAAAAGATTGCTCGCTTTGAATGACGTAATTACTTCTGACAGAGAAAGTTATTACATTGCCAATGTGCGTATATATTATAATTGCATTGCTGACAGCGCAAAAAAATATGCGGTTGCCATTAATCCAAAAACTACTGCATATAAAATAAAAATGGCTGAAAGCGGTGTAATTGAATGTGTAAATTATACTGAAAATGAGCCGTTAAAGTCTGTATTGAACAATGCAATACATTTTACAGCACCTGAAATATTGCTTGATACAATTTTCAATTTTTCAGTTCTTGGCGAAGATGCTTTGCTTGCAACTTCGGAGGCGAAAATGGCGGAAATGGTTGCCAAACAGATTTTAAGAATACGCGAAAGTAAAATGGATATAATGACAGGCGATGAAGAAAAAAATATTGACAGTGCTGATATTGAAACTGTTATCAACTATTTGAATGAAACAGAAGCAGAACTGCTGGCATTTTTTACAGGCAAAAAAGATTTTGAATATGAGGTAAAAACTTTTAAAATTGCGCCAGACAGCGCGCTCACTTCCGAAGTTTTATTTCGTTTTTCGCCGCTTTTTGGTTTTTTGGACAAAGACAATTTTGCGGGGCGACCGATTACAATAAATGTTGTGCCGACTTTTAACGAGCAGACAACAGCCGCAGACAAAAAAATCAAAAATTTTGGTCTATATTATAATGTGTGCGGAAGTGCGAAAATTTCTGTCGCTGACGGCGCGAAAATTTTTGCCGAAGAAGTTTTTACAATGCCGCAGTTTGGCACGACAAATTTTTTGCCCGCCGAACTTTTCAATAATAAAGCAACTTCTGTAGATTTTTCGGAATTTGGAACAATACTTGAAATAAAATAAATTTACGATTTACGATTTACGATTTTTTGGGGCAATCCACAAATCATAAATCAGAATTCAGAACCGCAATGACACATATTATATTTTTATGTTACATATTGAAACGTTTAATTTTTAGAAGTACCAATTCATAAATCAAAAATCGTAAATCATAAATCGTAAATCAAAAATCATAAATCGTAAATCAAAAATCGTAAATCAAAATTATGTCTGAACAAAATATCGAAATAAAAAACGCTCACGTTCATAATCTCAAAGGCGTTGATGTAAAAATTCCGCATAATAAAATGGTGGTTATCAGCGGTTTATCTGGCAGCGGGAAATCGTCTTTGGCTTTCGACACGCTTTATGCCGAAGGGCAACGGCGTTATGTTGAAAGTTTGAGTTCGTATATTCGGCAGTTTTTGGGCAGAATGAACAAGCCCGAAGTTGATTATATCAACAACTTGCCGCCTGCAATCGCCATTGAGCAAAAAGTAATATCGAACAATCCGCGCTCAACTGTCGGCACTCAAACTGAAATTTACGAGTATCTCAAACTGCTTTTTGCGCGTGTCGGCAAAACAATATCTCCGATTTCAAACGCGGAAGTGCGCAAAGACAATATCGGCGATGTGGTGAAATTTATCATAAATTTGCCGATAAATTCTGAAGTTTTTTTGCTTTCGCCGCTCATTTTGCCTGAAAACAGAATTTTGAGCGAACATTTGCAAATTTTGCAGCAACAGGGTTTCAGTAGAATTTTTATAAACAACGAAGTCGTACGCATTTCAGATTTTTTAAAGTGTCATTGCGGGCTTGACCCGCAATCGCTTGAAAAAGGCAATCATAAAAATAAAACGATTGCGGGTCAAGCCTGCAATGACAATATGTCGCTGCTGATTGACAGGATTGTGAATGATGCTGCCCAAGAAACCGCAAATCGTTTGGCGGACTCAGTGCAGACAGCGTTTTTTGAGGGACACAATTCGTGCGAAGTTGCGTATAAAATTGAAAGTGAAATTATTGTCAAAAAATTTTCGCAGGCATTTGAGGCTGACGGCATCACGTTTGAAGAGCCGACTGAGAAAATGTTTGCCTTTAATAATCCGCTCGGCGCGTGTCCAAAATGCGGCGGTTTCGGCAAAACGCAGGGCATTTCGCCAGATTTGGTTATTCCCGACCAAACGCTTTCGATTTATGACGATGCTGTTGTTTGTTGGAAGTCTGAGGGTGGAAAAGAGTGGAAAAACGCGCTGATTTTGAATGCCAAAAAATCAGATTTCCCAATTCACAAGCCGTATTGCGAACTGTCTGACGCGCAAAAAAAACTTCTTTGGAACGGCAACGAATATTTTGGCGGAATTTATCAATATTTCGATTTTATTGAAAGTCAGCAGTACAAAATTCAGTACCGCGTACTTCTGGCGCGTTATCGCGGCATTACCACCTGCCCAGAATGCAACGGCACAAGGCTAAAAAAAGAGGCAGGAAATGTGAAATTGAAATTTAAAGTTGAGTGAAATATGAAAAATGTTTTATTAGTTGCTCCAACAAGCAATATCACAGGCATTACTACTTGGACAAACAGATTTTTGCAGAACTTCAAAAGTGATAGTTTTAAGTTAATCAGCATAGATTCCGCGCCAAACAGAACTAATGCTTACTCGGAATCAGTCGTTAGACGAATGATTGACGGCTTGTTATGCACTTTTAGTGTGGTGCGTGAAGTAAAAAAAACTTCTCGCGCAACAAAAATTGACATTTTGCATCTCACAACAACAGGCAGTTTGGGAACTTTTAGAGATTTTTTGCTCGCCCGCATTTGTAAAAACAGAGGAATTAAAACTATTATGATTTGTCATTACGGTAATATTCCTAATGTGTTGAAAAACAAGAAAATACTTAGTTTTTTTCTGTTAAAAACGATGAAATTGTTTGACCATATTTGGGTGGGCGACAAAAAAACTTTTGATGCTTTAAATTCTACTCAAATGCTTGAAAATAAGGTGTTTGTTGTGCCAAATGGAATGGTTGTAGAGCCGTTGGAAAATATCCACGCAAAAAATTATACAAATGTGGCGTTTATTGGCAATCTTATTGAGTCAAAAGGCATTTTTGAACTGATAAAAGCAATTAATCAAATTTCGTATAATATTCATTTACAAATAGTTGGCGGAGGTAATGAAAAAATTATTAAACAAATAAAATTGCTTGCGGGCGAAAATTTAGATAAAAAAATCTTTTTTCACGGCAAAAAAAACAATGCGGAGGCGGTTGAATTTATGAAAAATATTGACATTTTGGCATTGCCGACTTATTTTCCAAATGAGGCTTTCCCGTTGTCAATTTTGGAGGCTATGAGTTTGGGCAAACTTGTAATTTCTACTCGCCGAGCCGCTATCGAAGATATGCTGACTGCTGAAGACGGCTCGCAATGCGGTATTTTTGTAGATGAAAAAAGTGTTGAGCAACTGAAAAATGCGATTGTTTTTGCTTACAAAAATTCAAAAAAAGCAGACGAATTATGCAAAAAAGCGTATAAAAAAGTTTATGAATGTTATAGAACAGAAGTAGTTTATGATTTGTATGCTGAACTTTATAAAAAAATGTTTTAGTTTATCCACAGATTACACTGATTAACACAAATAATGCGAATCAGGGGTTGCATTCCTACGGAATGCCCTGAATATGTGATACTTAATTTCTACCGAGCGATTCATTCCTACGGAATGATGCTGCATTTGCACCGCAATCCGTTAGGA
>JAISKN010000063.1 GCA_031260925.1 Prevotellaceae bacterium
CAGGGCTATCGCATCAAAATAATTTTTAAAAGCGTAATAATCAGATACTTATCAACAAAATATTAACAAAAACAAGATGTTTTATGTGAAAGAGTAAAAAAGGGACAAATTATAATGAAAAAATATGCTACTTATTAACAATTTTTATTGTCGATTGTTCATAACTATTTGATGTACAATTTGTTATATTCATTTATAATTACTAATTTTGAGAAAAAAATCAGTAATTATTATGACAAAACTACATTCAATTTTTGGTAAAATTTATGACCCTCGCGTAAAAGGTCGCAGTCAACATTTGTTGATAGATATTATTATTTTGAGCGTTGTAGCAGTGCTTTGTGGCGCGGAATCGTGGGAAGCCATCGCACTTTACGGCAGAACAAATTTGCCCTTTTTACGGCAGTTTTTAAAATTGCCAAACGGCATTCCTTCTCACGACACTATTCAGCGCGTCTTTTCGATAATAAATTTGCGGCAATTTGAAAAAATATTTATTGAATGGGCTGATAATCTGCGAGATAGCGAAATGTCAAAAACTGTTATTGCCATTGATGGCAAAACGGTTCGCGGCTCAAAAGACACGTTTCACTGCAAATCGCCGATACATTTGGTTCACGCGTGGTGCGTTGAAAATGACATCTGTTTGGGGCAATTAAAAACGGCGGCGAAAAGCAATGAAATCACGGCAATTCCTGAACTTTTGGACTTACTTGAAATCAAGGGAAACATCATAACGATTGACGCAATGGGAACGCAAACCGCTATTGCTCAGAAGATTATCAAAAATGGCGGCGACTATATTTTGTCAGTAAAAGACAATCAAAAAGGTTTGCGCGAGGAGGTTGAAACGACTTGCAAACGTTTCAAACCTGTGCAGGATTATACTGATATAGAAAAAGGACACGGGCGGATTGAAACGCGCCGTTGCGAGGTGTTTGAAAATGGCGATATTGTTGATTTTGACAAGCGTTGGGAAGGATTGAAAAGTGTTATCAAAATTACCGCAACGCGAGAAATTGGCGAGAAAAAAACCACAGAAGAACGTTTTTATATCAGCAGTTTAGACACTCAACAGCCTTTTAATCAACACATTAGAAATCACTGGTCGGTTGAAAATAAATTGCATTGGACATTAGATGTTGTTTTTCGCGAAGACCTGCAAAGAAAACGCGATAAACAGTCCGCCGAAAATTTTGCAGTAATACGAAAAATTGTACTCAATATTTTAAAAAAAGACACCGAAACAAAAGCAAGTTTAGTCTCAAAACGACTCAAAGCAGGCTGGTCGCAAGAATATCTGATGTATTTGCTGAAAATTTGATGCGTGAGCCCTGATAAAAAAGTTTGTAAAATTGCGTAAAAAAAATAAATAATAATTTTAGTTATAAAAAGATAAATGAACAAAATTTTAAGAAAAACAGAATTTTCGTCTGTTGTTACCGAACTGATTGTTGATGCGCCGCTGATTGCTAAATCTTGCCTTGCGGGGCATTTTGTTATTATTCGCGTTGATGAAAAAGGCGAGCGAATTCCGCTCACAATCGCCGATTCCGACAAGGGGAAAGGTACAATTTCGCTCGTTATTCAGCGAATTGGCAACTCCACTCAACAACTTTGCGACCTCAACGAAGGCGATTTCATTCACGACATTGTTGGACCTCTTGGCAAGGCTACGCACGTTGAGAATTTCGGCACTGTGGTTTGTGCTTGCGGCGGCGTTGGTGCTGCGCCGATGTTGCCGATAGCAACGGCTCTCAAAGCGGCAGGCAACCGCGTGCTTGTGGTGCTTGCGGCGCGTACCAAAGAGTTGATTATTCTCGAAGAACAGTTGCGCAAAGTGGCTGACGAGGTTGTAATTTACACCGATGACGGCTCGTATGGCAATCAAGGCTTAGTTACAAACGGCGTAGAGGAAATTATCCTGCGCGAAAAAGTCAATCGCTGCGAGGCAATTGGACCAGCAATTATGATGAAATTTGTCTGCCTGCTAACAAAAAAATACGAAATTCCAACCGAAGTTTCGCTCAATACAATAATGGTTGACGGCACAGGAATGTGCGGTGCTTGCCGTGTTACCGTTGGCGATGAAACAAAATTCGTCTGCGTAGATGGACCCGAATTTGACGGACACAAAGTAAATTTTGATGAGATGATTATGCGGTTGCGGGCTTATTCTGAATAAAGAATAAAGACCGCTGCGCTAATGGAATAAAGACTTAATCGTCCTTATTCTTTATTCTTTCATCTTTTGTCTATAAAAAACTGTTATAAATTGTCTATTTTGTGTTTTTAAATAAAAAAAACAGATACATATTTCATTTAAAAAAAGAAAATGCTAACTTTGCAAAAAATAATTATTAAAAAAATTAATCCAATGAAAAAACTAAAAATTTTTATTCCGATTATAGCGGCGGCTATAATCTTTTCGGGCTGTCAAAAAGGCGACTCTTTGGCTAACGCTATTCCAAAAGATGCAATGTGGGTTGCACATTTTGACGTGAAATCAATGCTGAAAAAGGCAGATTGCAACTTGTTTGAAAACGATGTTGTGAAATCTGCTTTGCTTATGGCAAAAGCAAGTTTTCCTAACGAAGAAGTCGGCAAATTAATTGATGAATTTCAGAAAAACCCCAATTCTTTGGGCATTACGCTCACCGATGAGGCTTACATTTTTATGAATGACTTGTCGGTCGGTTTCCTTTTTCCTGTCAATGATGCTAAAAAGTTGGAAAACAATCTTTTATCTTTGGGAATGGTTGATAAAGATGATTTGATAAGGCAAAAAAATGTTACAGTTTTATATCTCGGCGAATATTCGATTGCGTGGGACAAAAGTAAATTGCTGATATTTGTCAATTATCCTAATGAAATGGACGACTCCGAAG
>JAISKN010000123.1 GCA_031260925.1 Prevotellaceae bacterium
TTTTGAACAAAAAATCGTAAGCGACACCGAAAATATTGCTGTAAGTCAGTGGTTACAAGGTATTTATCTTGTAAAAATCACCGAAGACGGCAAAGAACTCGGCACTATGAAAGTGGTAAAAAAATAACGTTGATTGGATTAAACGTAACACGTTTTTAGTAACGTGTTACGTTTTTTTCTCGTTTCAAAAAAATAATATTTGTGTTTCAAAAAAAAATATATACCTTTGCAAAAAATTAAAAATAGTAGTTATGGCAGCAACAATGACATATACAGAAAGAAATCTTGTCAATACTTATGCTGTTTTGTTCAATAATCTTAGCGAAGTGTGCAAAGCAGCGTTGGCAGATAGATTGTTGAAAATTGAGAATAAAGTTATAACGGCAAGCAATGGTTTTGCCCTGTCTTTTGGCGGTTGGGAAACAAATCAAACGACAGACGAAATCAAAGCCGAAATTAAAAATAATCGCAAATTCAGAGAAAAAGACATTATTTTTGTATGAAATATTTATTAGATACAAATATTTGTGCTTTTCATTTACGCGGAAAATTAAATTTAAACGGACATAAAGATTGTTATGTTTCCGAAATAACGGTATTTGAATTACGTTTTGGCGCAGAAAACAGCGGCAATCCTGCAAAACATCACGCTTTGGTTGACAATCTGCTGAAAGAACTGACAATACTGCCAATTATCAGTTGCGTAGATGTTTATTCAAAAGAAAAAGTACGACTTCGTAAATTAGGCAAACCAATCAATGACGAATTTGATTTATTGATTGGTGCTACCGCAATCAAGAATAAGTTGATATTAGTAACCGACAATGTAAAAGATTTTGAACGTTTAGACGGTATCAAAATAGAAAATTGGTTGCACTCTCATTAAACTGTCGCTCGCGCTGATTTTTCCAATCGGCGCGTTTTTTTATAATTTAGAATGATTTTTTTCTTAATAAATCCTGATTCTGACATTTGCAATGTAGAGAAAAGGCAATGCCTTTTCTCTACGAATGGCGAACAACATACATTGCAAATTAGGGCTATTGCCTGAAAGGCAAATTTAATTCAGCCCAATCGCAGAGCGCAGCGGCGCGTTGGGGAAAAACAAGCCCCACCCCAACCCTCCCCTCAGGGGAGGGAGAGCCGAACACTGCAAAAGCAGGCAAAATTTGCACCTCACCCCCGCCCCCTCTCCATTTGGAGAGAGGGCGGGGGTGAGGTGTAAAAAACAAAAGCCGTAACACATTTCCAAAATGTGTTACGGCTTTCTCGTATAGTTTTAATCTAACAACGCCTCAATTTCCTGTACCGTTTTGGCAAGCGGGTTTCCGAGTACGCGGCAGCCGTCGTGGGTAATCACAATGTCGTCTTCTATTCGTATTCCGCCGAAATCAATATATTGGCGCACTTTGGCGTAATTGATAAAATCTGTGAATTTGCTCTCGCTCTCCCAAATATCAATCAGTTGCGGAATAAAATAAATTCCCGGCTCAACTGTCAGCACATTGCCAACTTTCAACGCTTTGCCGTAACGCAGCGAGGCGTGTCCAAAAATCGTGCTGCGCTTAACATTTTCGTCGTAGCCGACATAATTTTCACCCAAGCCTTCCATATCGTGAACGTCCATACCGAGCGCGTGTCCAAGTCCGTGCGGCATAAAAAGCGCGTGTGCGCCGAGTTGTACCGCCTCTTTTACATCGCCTTTCATCAAGCCCAAGTCTTTTAAGCCCTGCACTACATCTTCGCAGGCGGCAAAATGCACATCGCGCCAAAGCAAATCAGGCTTTGCCGTTGCTATTGCGTTGAGGTTGGCGTTGAGTACAATCTCGTAGATTTCACGCTGCTTTTTGGTGAAATGTCCAGAAACGGGCAAAGTGCGCGTGTAGTCGGAGTTGTAGCCGCTTTCATCTTCCGCGCCCATATCAACGAGCAGTAGCCGTCCTCCTGCAAGTTTTTTGTTGTGGTAAGGGTTGTGCAAAGTCTGTCCGTCTTGCGAAAGAATTATCGGAAACGACACTCCAGCACCGTTTGCCAGCGCAATTCCTTCTGCAAGCCCCGCAAGTTTTTGCTCGTCTTCGCCAGCCTTGCATTTTCCCATAACTTTAAGGTGCATCATTACGCCCACATTGCAAATTCTGTCTAACTCCTTAATTTCGTCTCCAGATTTTACAGAACGCAGCGCAACAACTGCCTTAATCAATTCTACGGAGGCGTTTTTCTTTGTTTCTTCCAGATTTTGCTGTGTCAAACGGCTTATATATATTAATGTGTCGTCTCGGTAAGGCGGCAAATAATGAATTTTTTTGCCTTTGAGAAAATCGGCAAGTTCGTCAAGCGGCTTGATTTCCGTTACTTTGCATTGTTCGGCAAGTTCGCGCACTGTTGGCTGGTTGCCCATCCAAATAATGTCGTCAATGGTAAAATCGTTGCCGAAAATAATATCTTTTCCGCTTTCGAGGTCAATAACTCCTACTATTCCGTCTCTCATCTGCGAGAAAAAATATTTAAAAGTGCTGTCTTGCCTGTAACGGTAAGTGTTTGAATGATAGTTCATTGGGGCTTCGTTGTTTGCTGGAAAAACAATCGCGCCTCTACAATCTTTCATCAGCGAGCGCAGTTGCATACGCCGAGAGTAATAAATTTCTTTGGTAAACATAGTAGTATATTTTTTAATTGTTAATGGTTAATGGTTAATTTTTAATGATTAATGATTAATGATTAATTATTAATGATTGGGAACTTGTTTTTATTCATTTTGCACCTGTCTTGTGTCTTGTGTCTCATATCTTGTGTCTCATATCTCATATCTTGTGTCTTATATCTCATATCTTGTGTCTTATCTCTTATCTCTCAAAAAACTAACCGCAAAGATAATGATATTTTTTTTTATTTGCAAATATTTTTAGTTATTTTTTTTTAACACATTAATTTTGTTAATAAAAATAGTTTTGGCATAATTTTTGCTATTTATTGAATGCTAAAAAAAATATATTAATAATAATTTAATCAAAAAATGAAAGCAAAATTAAGTTTAGTAGCCGTAGTGCTTGCAGGATTTATGGTTTTTGCAGCGTGCGGAACAACATCTTCTGGCGGCGGCGCAACCACATCGGTAGCATCGCCCGCTTACACTTCGGGACAATCGTTTGGAAGTTCGTTATTGACTTTGTATTCACAATATCAATCAACGAAAAAAATCGATTTCAAAAACCCGACAACATTATTGTCGCTTATGCAGTTGGCAACAAGCGCAACCGTTATCAAACAAAATTTATCGAACAAAACCTTTTATGCAGATTTTGCAAAAGGTGCAGTTCTCGGCTCACAGCAGAAGGTTAGTCAAAACAACCTTACGGGTATTGTCAGCGCATTGTCGGGGCTTGATTTGGCAGGACTTGCAACAGCAGCAACCAACCAAAACGTGCCTACAACAACTCAAAGCACTGTAACAAGTGCATTATCAAGTATTTTTGGACTGTTAGGAAAATAATTTTTTGTAGTTGTGTTATTTTGGGTAAATGATTGTGGAAACATAGTCATTTATTTTTTTGCATTGTTAATTTTGTATAGATATAATAATTTTATTTCTGGATTGCTTCGGAAATACCTCGCAATGACGAAAGTCGTATAAGCAAAGGGAGTACGTCATTGCGAATATTTATAAGCGAAATGAAATGTAGCGAAAAATATGAAGCAATCCAGAAAAAACTATATTAATTTACCAATTCCATTTTTTTATACTTAAAAACTGTCATTTTGTCATAATTTATAACAAAATGGCGGTTTTATTTTGGCTGTTTCTGTCAAAATATATGTTTTTTATTAAAAAATCAATAAATTTATTTTTGGCATAAATATTGATAACTTTGATTTGTAATAATAATTAAAAATTAATCATTAAAAAATAAAAAAAATATTTTAAATTTATGGGAAAAATTATTGGAATAGACCTTGGAACGACCAACTCTTGCGTGGCGGTGTTGGAAGGAAATGAGCCTGTTGTTATCGCTAACAGCGAGGGCAAACGCACCACGCCTTCGATTGTGGCTTTCCTCAATGACGGAGAACGTAAAGTGGGCGACCCCGCGAAACGTCAGGCTGTTACTAACGCGCAAAAAACCGTTTATTCAATTAAACGTTTTATGGGCGAAACTTTTGACCGCGTACAAAAAGAGACCGCGCGCGTGCCTTACAAAGTGGTCAAAGGCGAAAACAACACGCCGAGAGTTGATATTGACGGCAGACTTTATACGCCGCAGGAAATTTCGGCGATGATTTTGCAGAAAATGAAAAAAACTGCCGAAGATTATCTCGGGACAGAGGTTACTGATGCCGTTATCACTGTGCCTGCATACTTTTCTGATGCACAGCGTCAGGCAACAAAAGAGGCGGGCGAAATCGCAGGATTAAAAGTGCAACGTATTGTAAATGAGCCTACTGCAGCCGCTTTGGCTTACGGCTTGGACAAGACAAGCAAAGATATGAAAATCGCTGTGTTTGACCTTGGCGGCGGCACATTTGATATTTCTATTCTCGAACTTGGCGATGGCGTTTTTGAGGTGAAATCAACAAACGGCGACACGCATCTCGGCGGCGATGATTTCGACCACGTTATTATTGATTGGCTCGTTGATGAATTTAAAAGCGAAAACGGCAACGATTTAAGCAAAGACCCGATGGCTCTGCAACGTTTGAAAGAGGCAGCAGAAAAGGCAAAAATCGAACTTTCATCTTCGGCATCTACCGAAATCAATTTGCCGTATATCACTTCGGTTGACGGCGTGCCAAAACATTTGGTAAAAACGCTTTCTCGCGCAAAATTCGAGCAACTCTCCGACAAACTTATTCAGGCAACAATCGTTCCTTGCGAAAACGCGCTGAAATCGGCAGGTTTGAGCAAATCTGACATTGACGAAGTGATTTTAGTCGGCGGCTCAACGCGCATTCCTGCAATTCAGGACGTGGTGGAAAAATTCTTTGGCAAAACACCGTCAAAAGGCGTTAATCCTGACGAAGTGGTGGCTGTCGGCGCAGCAATTCAAGGCGCAGTGTTGAGCGGCGATGTAAAAGACGTGCTTTTGCTTGACGTTACTCCGCTTTCACTCGGAATTGAAACAATGGGCGGCGTAATGACAAAACTCATTGATGCCAACACAACTATTCCGACCAAAAAATCGGAAACATTCTCAACCGCATCAGACAATCAGCCAAGCGTGCAAATCAACGTGCTGCAAGGCGAACGCCCGATGGCATCGCAGAACAAACAAATCGGAATGTTCAACCTTGACGGAATACCGCCTGCAATGAGAGGCACGCCGCAAATCGAAGTTACTTTCGACATTGACGCAAACGGCATTCTCAACGTTTCGGCAAAAGACAAGGCAACAGGCAAAGAGCAGAAAATCAGAATTGAGGCATCAAGCGGACTATCTGACGATGAAATCAAACGAATGAAAGCGGAGGCAGAGGCAAACGCTGAGGCTGACAAGAAAGAGCGCGAGAAAATTGACAAACTCAATCAGGCTGACAGTTTGATTTTCCAAACCGAAAAACAGTTAAAAGAGTTTGGCGACAAACTTCCCGCCGACAAAAAAGCCCCGATAGAAGCCGCTCTTGCGAAACTCAAAGAGGCACACAAAACGCAGGACGTTGCAGCAATCGACAGCGCGACCGAGGAACTGAACACCGTGTTCCACGCCGCCTCGCAAGATATGTACAACGCCGCCAACGCCCAAGCAGGCGGAGCGCAAGGCAATCCCTTTGAAGGCGCAAACAACCCATTCGGCGGCACCGCAAGCGACCCCTTCGGCACAGGTCCAAAACCCAACACCGACACTGATAAAAAAGATGACGGCGGTGTTACTGATGTGGATTTTGAGGAAGTGAAATAAAATTTACGATTTTTGATTGTAGATTTTAGATTGAAAAAATTGCAGTGAAATAATATTTGCTGCATTTTTTTTTGTTAATATTTGTTGTTTTAAAATAATTTTGTAATTTTGCATAAAAATTTGTTTAATAGATTTTTATGCAAACACTAAATAAATCAACAAGCGACAAAATAAGTTTTATTTCGTTTATAGTGCCTGAATTTGCGGCAGCGTATAAAATGAA
>JAISKN010000133.1 GCA_031260925.1 Prevotellaceae bacterium
TCTCCTTACTGCAATGTACAAATGGGATTCCCGCCTGCGCGGGAATGACACCTTTTTTTTATTTACTAATGCCAAACGGGAATGACACCTGTTTTTGTGCAAATTTGTATTAATAACGACCGTTTTTAAAATTTATTTATTGATATTTCGCCACAAATGAAACAAAAAATAATAAAATCTGAACAAAATGGGTGTAATTTTGCTCACATAATCATAAAATAAGAATAAGAAAATTTTTGTGTTTTTTTTTATCATTTTTATACAAATTTTTTTTTAAAAAAAGGCGTTTATTATATAAAAATGTTGTAATTTTGCGCTAAATTTTTAACTAAAAAAATAATAAATATGAAAAGTACTTTTGCGGAAAAAATCTTGCGGAATGTCCCGCCGCATATCAAACCCATTGATTATTTAATGGACAATCTCGACCTCGGAAGAGAGTCGGCATACCGTAGAATGAGAGGCGAAATTCCCTTTACCCTCGACGAAATTTCAATTCTTTCTCACAAACTTGATTTTTCGATTGACGAAATGCTCAACGAAAACAAACGTAATAATTTGATTTTCGATATGTTGATTGAAGATAAAACACCTGTGAAAAATTTTATCAATAACCTGCAACGTTACAGCAATGTTTTTGCACATCTTAAAAAAGATGATGCCTCGAAAATCATAACTTCACAAAACAGAATTTCCGTCTCGTTTTTTATTCTCAACGAACTGATGTTGAAATTCTTTTATTATCGTTATCTTTATTCGACAAACAATTTGCCAGCAGGACAAACCCTAACAGATTTGATTATTCCACCAGAATTAGCAGATTTCCGAGACGAATTTATTGCAAGAACATCGAACATTGCAGAAAATACAGTAATGTTAAACAGAAATTATTTTTTGTCGATTTGCCGCGAAATACAATATTATTACAATCATAATTTGCTTACCATTGACGAGACAAATGTGATGAAAACTGCGCTTTTCAATCTTATTAAAGATATGCAGGATACTATTATCATCGGTTACGACAATCGCGGAATTAAGCACAATTATTACCTTTCGCTGCTTGACATCGGCGCAAATACGGTTAACATTTCGTACAGAGAAAATATAGTTTCAATGTTTTTCATTTATTCATCAAATTTTATACTTACGCGCAATTCCGAACTTTGCAAGCAGCATAAAAATTGGCTCGAAATAATGAAAAAACATTCCGTGCTGATTTCTCAATCGAACGAACTGTTTCAAATGAAATTTTTTGAGCAGCAACGTCAATTTATTAACACAATAACCGACTCTTTGGTGTATTTTTAAAGGCTGTCAAGCACGCAGATAACACAGATTAAACAGATTTACGCAGATTATTTTTTCAATAATCTGCGTAATTTCTAATATTTTTTGTGTTGTCTGCGTGCAAAAAAAACTTACAGTCAATAACATTTTCATTAATAATGCTAATTACGAGTTGAAATGTGCCTAACGGCACAAAAAAACAACAAGATATTAAACCAGTAATTCACATTAATAATTAAAAACTATTTCGCTCTGCCTACATACGAGCCGTCCCGCGTGTCAATTTCTATAAGTTCGCCTTCGTTGATAAAAAGCGGAACGCGCACCGTTGCTCCCGACTCCACAGTTGCAGGTTTGAGCGTATTGGTGGCGGTGTTGCCAGCCATTCCGGGTTCGGTGTAGGTAATTTTCATTTGAACTTTTATCGGCATATCAGCAAAAAGCACAGTCTCGCTTGATGCGTCAATAACAACTTCAGCCACCATTCCTTCGAGCAGAAAATCTACGCCGTTAATCAAATCGTGCGCGATTGGGTGCTGCTCAAAAGTTTCCTGATTCATAAAAATGTAATCGTTGCCCTCTTTGTAAAGATACTGATACGGGCGGCGTTCAACGCGCACGTCTTCGAGTTTTTCACCGATGTTAAATCTGCGCTCAATCACGCGCCCATCGACAACGTCTTTAATTTTTGTGCGCATAAAAGTATTGCCTTTTCCGGGTTTAACGTGCAAAAACTCTACCACAAAATAGAGCCGTCCGTCAATACGAATACAATTTCCGTTTTTAATGTCTTGTGCATTCATCATAATTTATTGTGTATTAAATGTTTATAAAATAATTGTAAATTGTAAATTGTAAATTGTAAATTAATTTTTAATGATTAATGATTAATGATTAATTTTTTAGGCATTACCAATATTGCATAGCCAATTTTGATTTTCCTGTTACGTTTTTTTAATACAGGCAACTTCTAATAATTGAGAAAAAAATCAAAAGTAGGTGTCATTGCGGGCTTGACCCGCAATCTATTGAAAAAACACTTGCAAGCGATTGCGGGTCAAGCCCGCAATGACACGGTATGATATTTTCGATGTCATATTTTGAAAGTTTAATTTTTAGAAGTCCTCTACAATTTTATTAACCATTAATCATTAATCATTAACCATTAACCACTATTTCAATATTTCACCTGTAAATTCAGTTCTGCCACAAAATTATTCAAAATCGGGTTTTGCTGTGTCATTTGCTTTAAAATATCTTCGGGCGAATAATGTACAACAGGCTTTATATCCTCGTTAATTTCGATTTTGAGTTTTATTTCGCTGTTTTTTAACTCATTTTGTAAAAAACGTTCTATTGCTGATTTTTTTTCCGTTAGAAAATCTTTTTGGCTTGTGCTTAACGCTAAAATAATGCACAAATTTTCCTCTTTTTTAGGCGAAATACTAATAATCAAGTTTTTTTGGAAATCATCATCAAACGAATTTCCGAAGTTTTGCCAAGCCTCAACAAGTTGAATTTCGTTAAAATTATGGTTAATATTTTCAGTTTGATTTTCTGTTTGCGGCTCGTTAATTTGTTCATTTTCAACAGGTTTAGCCTCATCTATTTTTGGCGTAAGAGCATTGTGAAAACCTGAATTTTGCATAACTTGCGCCAAATTCGGAAGTTTTGGAGTTTCGGCTACTTCAACCGCATTCAC
This sequence comes from Prevotellaceae bacterium, assembly GCA_031260925.1. Taxonomy (GTDB): domain Bacteria; phylum Bacteroidota; class Bacteroidia; order Bacteroidales; family Paludibacteraceae; genus F0058. The sequence goes on from JAISKN010000133.1 coordinate 2,993, forward strand.
AGTTGCTGGCTGCTGCTCATCACTCGTGTCCTGTGCCTTATTACTTGTGTCTTGTGTCTTATTACTCACGTCTTGTGTCTTATTACTCGTGTCTTGTGTCTTGCTACTTGTGTCTTGTGTCTTGCTGCTTTCAACTATTTGACAAAGTTTTATCAACATCAGTTCCACCAGCAGCCGTTTGTTGCGGCTTGTTCGGTAATTCAAATCGCAAGTATTGGCAATGTCCAACGCCTTATAAAGAAACGGCAGCGGGCATTTTACAGCCTGCTCGTAATATTGTTTTGCAATATTTTCGCTCTTTTGCAGCAACGGCAAAGTGCTTTGGTCGCGGCTCACAAGAATATCGCGGAAATGAGACGACAAACCAGAAACAAAGTTTTGCGCGTCAAAACCTTTATTGAGAATTTCGTTGAAAACAAGCAGAGAATTTACCACATCGCCCGCGAAAAACATATCAACCAAGCGGAAATAATAGACAAAATCAAGCACATTCAAATTGTCGATAACTGCCTGATATGTAACGTTTTTACCGCAAAAAGAGACCACTTGGTCAAAAATCGAAAGCGCATCGCGCATTGCTCCGTCTGCCTTTTGTGCGATAACGCTCAATGCCTCGTCTTCCGTTGTAATATTCTCTTTTCCAGCAACATATTTCAAATATTCAATCGTATCACTGACTTCAATTCGTTTGAAATCGTAGATTTGACAGCGCGAAATAATTGTAGGAATAATTTTATGTTTTTCTGTTGTGGCAAGAATGAAAATCGCATATTCCGGCGGCTCTTCGAGCGTTTTCAGAAACGCATTAAACGCCGCAGACGACAACATATGCACCTCGTCAATGATATAGACCGAATATTTGCCGATTTGCGGCGGAATATAAACGCTTTTCACAAGTTCGCGTATATCATCAACGCTGTTGTTTGATGCCGCATCAAGTTCAAAAATATTCATTGAACGTTGGTCATTGAAACTTTTGCAACTTTCGCATTCGTTGCACGCCTCGCCGCTCTCAGTAAGGTTTTGGCAGTTGATAGTTTTGGCAAAAATACGCGCACAGGTGGTTTTGCCCACTCCGCGAGGACCGCAAAAAAGGTAGGCGTGCGCCAAATGCTTAGTTTTAATAGCATTTTTCAGCGTTGCCGTAAGCGAACTTTGCCCCACAACCGAATAAAAATCCTGCGGGCGATATTTCCGTGCTGAAACTATAAACTGCTCTTCCATTGTTTTGTTTTTTGAGGCGCAAAGATACAAAAAAATGTAGATAATACAAACAGGCGATAAGTATTTTAATATTGCCTCAAATAATTTGCATATAAAAAATTAACTTAACCCTAAAAAAAATCTCAAAAACTCTTGCACAATAAAAAAATAGTTTTTACCTTTGTCGCGTTGTTTTTAAAAGAAAACAACACATTAATAAAAATAGACGTTTTAGTTTATTCTTTCTAACCGATAAATTTGGCGATTTATAAAGAGGAGGCATAAGTTGAAATGTTCGCGTTGAGGCGTGGACTTTT
>JAISKN010000149.1 GCA_031260925.1 Prevotellaceae bacterium
CCTCCTCCGACATTCCGTTGAGCCACGCCAAAGCCATTGCTGCAACAGCATTTTCCACATTTATAAAAATTGGTACGCCGAGAACAAGGTTTTTAATGGTCAGTGGTAAATGGTTAGTGGTTAATGAGGGTGCTGTAAAATCGAAAGTCAGTTGCCCATTTTCTATTTTTATGTTGTCTGCGTGAAAATCAGCAGTGGTGTCGGTTGCCGAATAGGTAAATGTCGAATATTTACCATTTATCACTGACCACTGACCACTATCAACTATTTTTTTATTTATAACCAGTGCGCCGCCGTCAGAAATCAACGAGGCAAATTTTTCAAAAGCCGCAATGTACTCAGCGTGAGTGTGATAGATGTCCAAATGGTCGGCATCGGTGGCAGAAATCACAGCCATAAAAGGCGTAAGTTGATGAAACGAACGGTCGTATTCGTCTGCCTCAATAACTACGAAATCTTTTTCCTCTAACTTTTCCAAAGTTCTAAACTTTGGAAAAGTTTTGTCATTGAGCAACAAATTTGTTCCGTAATTCAACGAAATTCCGCCCAAAAACGCGCTGCAACCGATGCTGCTCTGCGCAAAAAGATGAGCCGTCATCGTAGAGATTGACGTTTTGCCGTGCGTGCCTGCAACGCAAAGTCCGCGCTCGGTTTTGGTGATTTCTCCAAGAATTTCGGCGCGTTTGAGAACTCTAAAACCTTGCTGCTTAAAATATTGATATTCAGTATGTTCCTGTGGAATGGCAGGCGTATAAATCACCAAAGTTTGAGTTTTGTCAAAATATTTTTTGTCAATCAAATTCAAATCATCAACATAGTGAATATCAATGCCTTCGGCTTCGAGTTCGGCGCAAAGTTCGCTGCGCACGCGGTCGTAGCCCGCCACAGCCGCGCCCTTTGCATTGAAATACCGCGCAATCGCACTCATTCCAATGCCGCCAATTCCGAGAAAATAGTAGTTTTTGTACATAATTTTTATAGATTAAAATTAGCGTTTCTTATGTTTTTTTGCTTTTATTGTATAAATCATACCAATGCTATAACAATCAAAAGGTATTTCTGATATAAATTTTTTTCTGCAATTTTGATAATCAATAATTTTATTCAATTCATTAATAAAATTTTGAATAATTATTGCCTCATTGCAATTTTTTTGAAAATGAGGTGACCAATAATGTTTAAATGAATAATTATTATCTTGTTTTATTTCGATTAAATAAGAAATTCCGTCAAAACCCTTTTCCCAATTTTCAATAAATTTATCGCTTGAGATACCGTTAATATTTAGTGTATCTATTAATAATCTGATTTCTTTAATTTGTTTATCTGTTAATTCAAAAATTTTAATAAATTTTTCTGATTTATTTTTAGTATTGCATTTTCCAGCATAAGTATAAAAGTATATTTTATTTGATTTTTCTGACAATTCCAACGCAAAATTTGCACTACTGCCGCTAATTCTTATAAAATTTTCATTAGAATTTGGGCTAATTAAATTTAATATATTAATTTTTTTAGAATTATAATTTAGCCAAAAAGTCGTATCGCTGCCTTCTGTCAAAATTATATTTTCAGACAGTTTTTGCCCGAAAATATTAATCGAACAAAACATAATAATTATTGCAAAAATTAGTTTTTTCATAATTTTTTATTTTTAAAAATTAATTTATTCCAAAGAATTTATCTTTTTCCCAATTTTTGGGGTTTGATAAAATATATTCTGTAATTCGGTTGTAATCTTCATAGTCACGAATGATATGTTCCCACAAATTTCGTTGCCAACCAAACGGAAATTCTAAACGATGTGCGTGTTTTGTAACGGCAGATTTGTAAGACCCAATTATTGACGACAATGTATTTTTACCGATATTTTGAAACCGCGATTGCGGCAATTCGCCCGTGCGTTGTTTCGGCATTGTTGCCATTTCAGGGTGTAGGGGCAGGGTATGCCCTGCCCTGTTAATTGCCATTTCCCCATTTTTCATTAGGGGCAGGGCATATTCTGCCCTGTTAATTGCCATTTCCCCGTTTTTCATTGAGGGCAGGGCATACCCTGCCCCTACGATTGCCTCTGCCGTTTTATTTTCATTATGCAAAACATAATTGTTATCCGTTTTGTCGGTAAATTCCAAAATACCGTGAATATGATTTGGCATAATCACAAATTCGTGTAATTCAACATTTTGCGCGTGATTTGGAATTTCGTACCAAAGAACATTCGCAATTATTCCAACATTAGACAAATTCATTTTCTCATCTATAATTTCTCCAAAAAAATTTGTCCTGTTTTCTGTACAAATGGTTACACAATACAATCCGCGCCGCGAATAATCGTAATTTTTTATTCGCACACTTCTACGATGATGTATTTCGGGATTGTATTTTTGCATTTTTTATTTCTTATTTTTCCTAACTTTCCGAATTTTAAATCCGCCCCAAACGACAACGCCAATAATAAGCAAAATCGACCAAATTTGCAAAATTCCAAAGAAAATTTCGGCGAGCAAATTCCAACCATTGACGATTGATGCCCAAAGGCGACCCAAAAAGCCAACTTCTGACCCGCCCGAAATTGCAGGTTTTTCCTTGTAAATCGAAATTTCCAACGTGCTGAAATTCACTCTGTCGTCAATAAAACGCAGTTTGCCCTTCGCGCTTTCGATTTCCTCCTCCATATTGCGAATTTTTTCCTGCACATCCAACATTTCTGTCGTTGTCTTTGCTTTTGCAAGAAAATCGCGATATTTTGCCAAATATAACTCTTTGTTTTTCAAGCGAATTTCTGTGTCGTAATAATCTTCGGTAACGTCTTTTGACGAAATTTCTTTACGAGTAATAACGCCTATTCCGTTGTCATACAGCGAATTAATCAGCAAATCAAAAAATTGATTAGGTACTCTGATAGTCAAATCAATCACTTCACGATTATTGCCGTTAAAAAATTCTTCCTTTTGAATGTAAGATTTTGTTTCATTCAAAATTGCGTCTAATGCTTGGCGCGACTTCTGCACATTGTCCGATTGAATCTTGACAGAGCCCGTTTTAATGATTTTTTTATTGACAATCTGCTGACTTTCAATAGATAGCATTTTATTATCAGCAAAAGCACCGTCTTCATCTGCGGCAACTTCCATATCGTATGCTTCCGTTGCCACTGATTTGTCATATAACCTGCCATTATTACAGCCAAAAAGCACCAAATTTAAAGCCAAAAAAATAAAGATTTTTTTCATAATTGTATATTTTTAAATTTTATATTTCTTAATCAAATTATTTCACCGCCCCAAAGCCGTTTCAAAAAAACTTGATACGGCAAAATCAAAATACTTCCCACTTGGCGCGGGTACGGGTCGTTGCTGACAACAATCAGTTTTTTTGCCGAATATTCCTCTGCAAACGCTTTCAACCCTTTTAAATGTCGGCTTTGCACCTCAACAGCCGATTTCACTTCGATTGCAACCTCATTTTCGCCAAGCACAAAATCTATCTCAAAACCCGAACTTGTGCGCCAATACGAAATTGCATACTCCAAACCCGAATAACGCGAGTGTGCATAAATTTCCTGATAAATAAAATGCTCAAATGCCTTGCCGAAAAGTTCTGTTCCGAACTCGATTTTTCCGCGTTTTAGCAACGAATTTACAATGCCGATGTCGAACATATAAAATTTCGGTGCAGCCACCACGCGCCGTTTCGGTCTGTGCTGATACGAAGGCAGATAACGCCCCAAAAGCGTGTCTTCCAAAATCTGAAAATAACCCTTAATTGTCGGCATACTCACGCCCGATTCGGCTGCAATATTGGTGTAATTCACAATTTCGCCGTTGGTGATTGCCGCAATTTGCAAAAATCGGCTAAAAACATCAATATTCCGCAGTTTCGCCTCCGCCGCAATTTCGTCTTTGAGATAACTGCCGATGTATGCAGAAAGCATTTTTTGCGCATTTGCAGCATCGTAATGTTTCGGCAAAAGTCCGTTATTAATGGCTTTGAGCAGGTCGAAGTTAGGAATTTCCGCGCTCACAAGCGGGTAAAGTTCGTAACGCAACGCCCTGCCTCCCAACAGGTTAGCCCCAGAATGTAAAATTTTTCTCGGACTTGAGCCGCTGAGAATAAACCTGATATTTTTATTGACAATCAGCCAATGAATTTCGTTAAGAAGTTCGGGCAAACGCTGAATTTCATCAATCACAACGGTTTTTATCGTTTCGTCAACCGAAATCATTTCTCTGATAAGTCCATTATTGTCCAAAAGCCGCTTGTAATCGCTCGAAAGCAGCAAGTCAAACCACAAAGCGTTTGGAAACTGCTCTTTCAACAAAGTGCTTTTTCCTGTTTGCCTTGCGCCCCAAAAGAATACACTTTCGTTGCCTGCGCCCTCGAATATTTGCCTGCGGTTGTACATTATATTTGGTTTTTAATCAGTATTAATTTTAATTTTTCGTGTAATTTTAAAGTCAATGTTTAAAATATCGTGTAATTTTAAAGTTTAACGCTGCAAAATTAATACTAATTTTTGAAATAAAAAAATATTTCTGTAATTTTCTACTTATTATTTTTCGTGTAATTTTAAAGTTAATATTTAAAATATCGTGTAATTTTAAAGTTTAAAAGTTGTAATTTGTTGGTTTATAAGTATTTATTTTGTATTATGCTATAATGATTATTTTTTTTTAACGATTTAAAAATAATGTTGTAAAAATTTAATATTATACTTTTTTTATCTGGATTGCTTCGCTTCGCTCGCAATGACGACAAACGCTGTCCGTCATTGCGAGGTATTCCGAAGCAATCCAGAAATATTACATTAAAATATTTATATTATTTAGTGGTAAATATCATATTTAACCATTAATCATTAAACATTAATCATTAATTTCATCACTTCTTCTGCAATTTTCTCCGCAGAATTTTTCACAGCGAGTTTTGCAATATTTTTTCTCAATTCATCAAGTTTTTCATTATCAAAAATCGTGCTAATTGCCTGCGTTGTAAGATTTTTCTGCGCCTCGTTGTCAAGCACGAGAATTGCGGCGTTTTTCTCAACCAAAGCCATTGCGTTGTGATATTGGTGATTTTCAGCAACATTGGGCGAAGGCACAAGAATTGCCGCCTTTTCCAACAGACAAAGTTCGGAAATGGTACTCGCGCCCGCCCGCGAAATCACCAAATCGGCGATTGAATAGGCAAAGTCCATACGGTCGATAAACGGCGCAATGTAAAATGTAGAATGTAAAATGTAAAATGCAGAATTTTGCTGTTTTTGCTCTTCTATTTCTAATTTTTGTGCTATTTTGTTGTAATAATTTTTTCCTGTTTGCCAAATAATTTGCAAATCGGACAAATCATTTTTCATTTTACATTTTACATTTTCAATTAAATTAAAAATGCTTTCGTTAATCGTTTTCGCGCCCAAACTTCCGCCCACAACCAGCAACGTTTTTTTATCAGAATTTAACCCAAAATAGTCGTAAGCAATTTTTAATTCTTCATTTTTAATTTTTAATTCTCTTACCGGGTTTCCTGTCAAAATAATTTTCTCTTTTGGAAAAAACTTCTCCATTCCATCGTAGGCAACGCAGATTTTCGCTGCTTTTTTTGCCAAAAATTTGTTGGTAACGCCTGCAAACGAATTTTGTTCCTGCAACAAAATCGGCACTTTCAACGCCGCCGCCGCACGCATTGCCGCGCCCGAAACGTAGCCGCCAACGCCGATTGCAACGTCAGGCGCAAAATCTTTCACAATCTTTTTCGCTTTGAAATAACTTTTTATGAAGTTTTTGATGACAGCAAAATTTTTGACAATGCGTGTAGGGGCGTTGCGCGCAACGCCCATACGTTCCAAACCCTGCACGTCAAGCCCGACAATGTCGTAGCCCGCTTTTGGCACGCGCTCCATTTCCATACGCGAATTTGCGCCGATAAAAAGTATCTCGCAATCGGGTTGAACTGCCCGCAAAGCATTTGCAATGCTGATTGCAGGAAAAATATGTCCGCCTGTGCCGCCGCCGCTGATTAGAAATTTCATAATTCAATGATTTAAAAATTCAAAAAGTCGTGCAAAGTTACTATTTTTTTTTGCGACTTTTTATTGTTTTTTCTAAAAATCAAAAAAAGATAGCAACAAGTTTTTAACAAAAGTCGCAATTTTTTTGTAATTTTGCCGTTTATTATAAAAACAAATGAATTTCATCAATAAATTAAAGAAAATAAGCAAATCAAAATCATTTAAAACACTGATAATCATTTCGTTATCAAAGAAAATTGTAATGATTGCGGTTGCATTGATATTTTCTCAATCAATTTTTTCACAGACAAATATCAGTGGAAAAATTTTTGACGAAAGTACAAAATTGCCGATTGAATTTGCAAATGTTACAGCAAAAGGCGTTGCAACAAACTTTTTTGCAGGCGCGCAAACAGATGTAAAAGGTGCATTTTTATTGAAAAATTTACCGAAAGACACATTATTAATATCTGTCTCTTTTGTTGGATATGACAATTACGAACAGAAAATTTTTGTAGATAACTCTCTGAAAACCATTAATTTAAAAACTGTTTTTTTGCGGGGAAACGCCAAAGCGTTAAAAGAAGTTGAAGTTACGGGAATGCGCTCGCAGATGCGTTTTGAATTGGATAAAAAAGTGTTTGACGTTGACCAGAATATTGCCTCAGCGGGCGGCTCTGCAAGCGATATTTTGCAAAATATTCCGTCTGTGGAAGTTACCAACGAGGGCGAAATTTCGTTGCGCGGAAGTACCTCTGTTGAGATTTGGATTAACGGCAAACCGTCAGGCTTAACCTCTGATAATCAGGCGGAAATACTTGAACAACTGCCCGCCGAAACTATCGAAAAGGTAGAAATTATCACCAACCCGTCAGCAAAATACAGCCCAGAAGGCACAGCGGGAATTATCAATATTGTGCTGAAAGAAAACCGCAAAGCAGGCTATTACGGCAGCGTTCAGGCAGGCGGAGATACACGTTTGGGCTACAATATCAGCGGAAATATCAATTATTCATCTTCCAAAATTGAAACGTTCGCAAATATCGGTTTCCGCAGCAGAGTACGGCGAAACGGCGGTTTTGCCAACAGCGTTTTTTACCCAGACGACTTTACGCCGACAATTTTTGACCAAAACGACCCGCAAAAAATTGGCTATCTCAATCAAAATAACAACTCGGAAGGGCGGAGCAACAATATTTTTACGCGGTTGGGCGTAACTTACCACGCAACAAAAAAAGACCATATTTCGCTTTCAGCATTCGGAATGTTCGGCGGCGGCAATAATTTAAGCACAGTAAATGACTCCTCTTTTGTACAGAATATTTTTTCAAAAACGACACGGCAAACCAAAGGAGAAAATATGATGAGCGGCGGCAATGTTCAACTCGGCTACAAGCACGATTTCAGCAAAACGAGCAACCTTGACCTGACCGCCGCATACAACATTTGGGCGAGGGACAACAAAAGTAATTTTACGCAAAACGACTTTTTTCTGATAAATAACGATAGCACTTACCCAAATTCTTTTCAACGCCAAGCAAGCAATATGCGCAGTCAAATGCTTGATTTTAAGGCAAATTACGAAAATACAATCAACGAACATATTAAAATTGAGGCAGGTTATCAAGGCACTTTCAGTTTTGAAAAAAGTCCTGTCGAAACCTATTCGGGTGAAAATTTTGATAAAATCGACACTCTGCTTTGGAATAATTTTTTATATAACCGTTACACTAATGCGCTATATACCACATATTCAGGCAAATACGGAAAATTAAATTTTCAAGTCGGCTTGCGCGGCGAATATACCGAAACCTACACAAAATCGCTGATTTTTGAAGAAAATGAGAATAATAGTGATTTTCTGCTGACAAAAAAATTTGACCTGTTTCCGTCTGCGTTTTTGAGTTATGAATTTCCGAAAGAAAATCAACTTCAAGTGAATTACACGCGCAGAATTCGCCGTCCTTGGGGCGGACAGTTAAATTCGTGGAAAAATATTTCCGATGCAAAAAACATCAGTTTCGGCAATCCGCTTTTGTTGCCTGAATTTTCTAATGCGTTTGAAATCAACTATATAAAGATGTGGGAACAGCACACAATTTCGTTTTCGGGCTATTTCCGCAACACCGATGACGTAATTCAGCGCATTCGCTGGAAAGTCGATAACAACGTGTTTAACCAAACGAGTATGAACGTGGCGCGGTCGATTTCCACAGGCGCAGAGTTTGTCGTAAAAAATCAACTTTGGAAAATCCTAAACCTCACCACAACGGTAAATCTTTTTTATTACAGAATTTCCGATTGGAGTTACAAAGTGCCTGATACAGAGGAGATTATACTTGGCAAAATGCAGGACAATTTCAGTGCCAATGTTCGCCTGATTGCAAACCTGATGCTGCCGAAAAAGTGGTTTATTCAACTCACAGGCAACTACAACACGCCGCAGGCAATCGCGCAAGGCACGGCAAAAGCGCGTTATTCGCTTGATGCTGGCATTCGCAAAACGTTGGGCAGTTTTGCCTTCAACCTCAACGCTCGCGACATATTCAACTCCCGCGCCCGCAATGCCCAAACTTTCGGCGCAGGCTTTGCCCAAGACTCGCGTAACTGGTGGGGCGGCAGAACGTTCTCGCTCACAGTTACTTACTCTTTCGGCAATATGAAACAGGATTTGCGAAAACGGCAGCAGCAACAAAACGGCAGCAGCGAAGAACAAAGCAGCGAAATGAGCGGCGGATACGATATGTGAGAAAAATAAAAGTTAAGAACTAAAAAATAAAATTCTCGTGTCATCAATTTTTCAGAAAAAAATACCCTCGAAAAAAGTTTTTTCGAGGGCGCAAATAAATTATTTTGTCAAACAATAATTTATGCTTCTATAAGTTCTCTGCCTATTTTGTGAATACCTGATAATATTTTTTTTCTTTGCACAGGGCGCGGCGTTCTGTGTCCCGAAGCATAATGCCCGATTTGCCGTTCATTAATTCCTGTTGAACGCGCAATAGCAGAGCGGGTTAAAATGCCGTCTAAACTGTGTAACAGTGCCGATGTACATAATTCATAATTAATTTTATAATCACCTTTTGCAATATATTCCTGCAAATTGTCGCCGTCTTCCAAACAGCCCTCAATATGAAATTTTAATGCGCTTTCAAATTCTTTTTTAACGCCGTCAAGCGTTTTATTTGTTGCTAAAACAACGCCGTTTAACTCTTCGGGATTTTCCGAATTTGCGGAATAATTGTTTCCGCTCCAACCAATTTTTACTGTTAAATTTTCCATAAAATATTTATAATTTTATGCAGGGTGTTTATCTCCACCCTGCCTGTTTCCAAATACTGTTTAAAATAAATTGTTCGAGCGAATCGCTCAATTTTCCATTTACGGTTACCTTTCCTTTTTTAGTAGGGTGTTTGAATTGCCTGTGGTCGCCTCTAAATTTAACTAAAAACCACCCATCTGCTAAAAGTAAGTCAATAACCTCTTTTACTTTGTACGTTTTCATTTGTTATATAAATTATGCGAATCAGAGGTAGAAATGTTTTTTTAAGGGTGCATTCCTACGGAATGCAGGTTTATATTTGTGTTTTTTTTCTACCGAGCGATGCAATCCTAACGGATTGCGGTGCAAATATGACATCATTCCGTAGGAATGAATCGCTCGGTAGAAATTAAGTATCACATATTCAGGGCATTCCGTAGGAATGCAACCCCTGATTCGCATAAATTATTTGTTTGACAATGCAAAGATAGTATAATTACTATCATTTGCCAAATATTTCAACAATTATTTTTCAATGTCTATGTTGCTAATTATAAGTAAGTTACAAATTATTTTAAAAATTATTTCAAAAATAAAGAAAAATACCAAAAAAAAACGTCATTTTTTTGCAAAAAAAGGCAAAAAAGTTGCACAATTAATAAACTTTTTATACTTTTGCCGAATGAAAAGAATAATTACTACATACGGCGGTTACTTTGAAAGGTTTATAAAAACACTATTACCAAAAGAATTAATTAAACTTAATTACATTATTTCGCTTTTGGAAACAGAAGACAGAATGCCAACAAAGTTTATAAAATACATAAGAGATGGTTTGTATGAACTTCGTATGGAGTATAACAGTAATATTTACCGTGTATTTTTCATTTTCGATGATGGTAAATTAGTAGTATTATTCAATGGATTTCAAAAAAAGACACAACAAACTCCAATAGGAGAAATAGAAAAAGCATTAAAAATAAAGGAGAATTATTATGAAGACAAATGACCATAAATTAAGAAATTACAGTTCAGTATTGGCAGAACAATATGGAGAACACGGAACGCCGGAAAGAGCAAAATTTGACGAAGATGCGTATGCTTTCTATGCCAGCAATATTTTGCTTGACGCGCGCAAAAGTGCAAGAATAACGCAGAACGAACTTGCACGGCGGATAGGTTCGGGCAAGTCCTATATCTCACGAGTAGAAAACGGCATAACTATTCCAAGCGTTGCCACGTTTTATCGTATAGCATCGGCTCTTGGGCGTTCGGTAGAGTTAGTGCCTGCATAGAGAAAAATAAAAGTTAATAACTAAAAAATAAAAAAGACTGTTAAGTTTCAAGCACTTAACAGTCTTTTTCTTTCTTGTCTGAATCAGGATTTACAGAATTTTAGGATTTGCTTGATTTTGATTATACTTTGGGTTATACACTTTT
>JAISKN010000271.1 GCA_031260925.1 Prevotellaceae bacterium
ATGGATATACTTTTTGAAATATACAAAGACAGCCGTACTGTATTCAGAATCAATGATATTGCTTTGTTGTTGAATACAGATGATATTTTTTTGCGAAAAAAACTGAATAATTTGGTAAAAAAAGGCAAATTACTGAATCTTCGGCGTGGAATTTATGCCAAAGAGGCTTATAATCCCGAAGAATTGGCATGTGTGCTTTATACGCCCACTTATATTTCGTTTGAAAAAGTACTGCTTGCGGCAGGTGTTATTTTTCAATACTCCGACACTATTACCAATGCAAGTTATTTAAGCCGCGAAATAATAGTTGATAGTCAAGTAATTAAATATAGAAAATTGAAAGGTGAAATTTTGGTCAATCCCAAAGGTGTTATTTTGAATCAAAACAACCTAAATATCGCCACGCCCGAACGCGCCTTTTTGGATATGCTGTATCTGAATAAAAATTATTATTTCGATTATACCAACTCATTGAATAAGAGAAAATTATATGAATTGGTAGAAATTTATAATTCGCCTGCATTGTTCAATCAACTAAAAAACTATTTTCCAAAATGATAGACAATAATAAACACCGGTATTTTCTTGTACAAATATTGAAAGACATTTACAGCGACCGCGAACTCGCTAATTTATTGGGATTTAAGGGAGGAACGGCATTGATGTTCTTTTACGATTTGCCCCGTTTTTCGGTCGATTTGGACTTTAATTTGCTTGACGCAGAACAGCAAAAAAAGGTGTATGATAAAATCAAAAAAATTATGCTCAAATACGGTACAATGCACGATGAAGCGCAAAAATTTTATGGTAGCGTTCTTGTTTTGAATTACAGTTTTGGACAAAGCAAACTGAAAGTTGAAGTTTCAAACCGCGATTACGGTGACTTGTACGAATCTAAAAACTTTATGGGCGTGGAGGTTAAAACAATGAAAATCAGCAATATGTTTTCGCACAAACTTTGTGCGCTGTTGGATAGAAAAACCGTTGCCGCCCGCGATATTTTTGATTGCTGGTTTTTTATGAGCAAACAAACACCTGTAATTCCGTCCATTATTGAGAGCAGAATGAATAGGTCCTATACCGATTATGTGCAGAATTGCATTGAAATGCTCGAAACATTACCGCAAAAAAACTTTTTAGACGGTCTGGGCGATTTATTAGAGCAAGATATGAAAACCTTTGTCCGCAACAAGTTACGCTCAGAGCTTCTGACTTTGTTGCGGTTTTATAAAGAATTTCCAATAACAAATTGAACAATCACAATACACAATGGAAACAACAGAATCACAAGACCAATTCGGCAATCGCGTAGAAATACAACATTACGCCGACGGCAGAAAGGGAAAAACAACTTTCCCAACGAACAAATATTTTGATTTTTTGGGCAAAACCTACGCAGGATTTGTGTTTACGCGCCGCTATGGAGTGCCTGAAAGCCTCAATGTGGATATAAAAGTCTATTACAAAGACAACGACAGCGAAGCTGCACTGCAACGCGACTATTACGGGCGATTGTGGCTCTATTTCTACGATGAATATCGCCTTTCCAACGGTGACGACCGCTACGACTATCTGTGGGTATTGGTCGCCGACGAAGCCGATGCCGACGAATTGGTAAAAGATTATCGCCTTTCGCGCTTGCGTGTTCCGTTTGTTGCTTATGATGGCTACGGTTGGTGGTCGGCGCACGAGTGGGTATAGAAAAATCATTAGAGCAAAAGATACGCGATTTGCATAAATTGTGCGACAAGAAATAGAAATGACAATGTAAACCACCGAAATCAAAAAAGGCGAAACATTCCGCATGGCCGGCGAGGAATATGCCATAAAAGACGGGCGGTTAAACCTGTTAGGTTTTTAAAACCTAACAGGTTTGGAACTACAGACAAAATACGACATTCTCACTTCGGGCAAACTGTTTTTCTACAACGAAAACCCCGATGCAGAATACCGCGAGCCGCTCGTGCCCTACGTCTATTTCGATGACGACAAAGAAACGTTTTGGGTGTATGAATAGGAAATAGAAAATATTTACTATCTTTGCAGTTGAAATGTTTGCGATACTTCTTGTTGTTAGAGAAGTATTGCAAACAAAATATGAATGAAAAATGCAAAAAAAAGAGTTGTATATTATTGATAAATTGTTATTTAATATTCAAAAAGAAGGAAGAATAACTTTTTCAAACGAAGATGTAAAAAAATGTCTTTCCGATAAATCTGTGCGTTCTATTGAACTTGCCTTAAACAGATTGATTTTGCAGAAAAAAATTGTACCTGTATTGAAGGGTTTTTATGCGATAATACTGCCCGAATATGCCGTTTGGTCAATGGTGCCGCCGGTAGCGTATCTTGATGATTTAATGAAATATCTCAAACGACCCTATTATTTGGCTTTGCTGAATGCTGCAGAATTTTACGGTGCAGCACACCAAAAACCTATGGAACACTTTGTTATCACAGTTTTTCCGCCAATGAGAAACACATTAAAACGCAATGTAAAAGTCAATTTCAGTGTTACGCGCAAAATAATTCCGCAACAATGGTTAAAATCGTTCAAAACGCAAAACGGAATTATTATGGTCTCAAAACCCGAATTGACTGCTGCCGATTTGATTACTTTTCAAAAGGAAATCGGCGGACTAAACCGCGCCTGCACCGTGCTATACGAATTAATGGAAACGGTAAAATTCGGCAAATTGGACAAAGCGTTTTTCGATTATGTGCCGACTTCTACCATTCAGCGATTGGGCTATTTACTTGAAAATGAATTAAAACAGCAAAGACAGGCAAATATTTTATTTTCAAAATCCAAAACGCACGGTCGCAAATTTCAAATAATTCCATTGAAATACAGTAAGCCGACTGCAAACTGCAAAACCGATACAAAATGGAAAATTATTATTAACGAAACTATAGAAATTGACGATTTATAATTATGGTAGCAAAAAGAGCAATAGAAGAATGGAAAAAAAACTATCGTTGGCAGTCAGACGTAATGGTAGAACAAGACCTGATAATTTGTCGGGCTTTGGTGACATTGTACAGCGATAAATATTTGGCTGAACATTTAGCATTTCGTGGCGGTACTACTTTGAATAAACTGTATTTGCACCCACAACCGCGATATTCGGAAGATATTGATTTAGTGCAGATTAACGCAGAGCCAATCAAAGAAACAATGGACAGAATCAGAGAAGTGCTGTCGTTT
>JAISKN010000274.1 GCA_031260925.1 Prevotellaceae bacterium
TTATTCGATTAATATTATTTATTTCGATTTGGGACAGGGCAAAGATTATGTTTATCACGGTAGCACCGAGTTTCGAGGCATTCACAATAATGATATTTTGCAACTTTCCAATGCTCAGCAAAAACAGTTTAAGTTACCAGAAATAAGCAATATTTTTCCAGAATATTATGTTTTGAGAGTTGATGAATTTGATAAAGTAGCCGAAAACTCACTTGATGAATGGATTGAATTTTTAAAAACAGGCGATATCTCAGACAACGCAAAAGCACAGGGTTTGCCAGAGGCGCGTGAGCGTTTGAAACGCGACAAAATGAGTAAATCCGAACAACAAGAGTACAATGCTCATATTGAAGCACTACGCTATCAAAGAAGTGTGATAGAAACAAATATGATTTTAGGTAAAGAAGAAGGATATAAAGAGGGAGTTGAAGTAGGTATTGAAAAAGGTATTGAAAAAGGCGAAACTCAAAAAGCATTACAAATTGCGCAGCAACTTATGCAAATGAACTTGAATATCGCCGATATTATTAAAGCCACAGGACTTACAGAAGACGAAATAAACAAACTGAAATAATTTTTTGCAAACATTGCATTTTTTTTTAAAAACTTTGTACATTTGCACTTTCAAAAAATTACAAAAAAATAAAAATATTTATACCTTTGCATTCTAATTTTTAAAAAAATAACCTATTATGAAAAAACCTAAAAAACTTCAAATTTTGGCAGTAGCGGCGGCGGCTGTTTCAATCTCTTTTTTTGCGGCTTGCGATAAACCGCAGCAGAATACTTGTGATACAGAAAAAGCTAACTATGCTTCATCCAAAAATGAGTTGGATTCTTTAAATAAAGCTTATGATAATCAAGCTAACAGGGCCTATGCTATCACAGATTCTATTATTGAAGCTCGGCCGAATAATAATTATTCTGGGCTTGCAAAATACGGATTTGAAGGGTCCGATAGTAGAACCGATTCTTTGAAAGTTATTACTCATGTGTCGGGTTTGGTTGCAAATAATCCGGATCTTGGGCCTACTCAACTTGGAGGTTCATGGGCATCGGCTGGTGATAAAGCTACCGAAGCACTTGGTTCCGGCGAAAAAGTTCCTGGCGCTACCAAAGATGTTGCTGACTTTTACGATATTTTAGAAGAATGTCAAAAACAAAATGTTAAATAACTAAATTTATAGCACAACCCTGTTAAGTTTTCAAAAACTTAACAGGTTTTTTGTTGTTTTTCTCCGCTTGACAAGTTTAGTGCAGCGTAACTTTTACCTGAAAAAACTCAAAAAAGCCCGTCAGCAAAAATAAAAAGCAGTCGGGCTTTTTTGTAAAAAGCGGCGAGGTTTTTCGGTAATAAACTTTACCAAGTTTTAATAATCACAAAAATTATACTTAAAAAATGGCATAAATTTGTTTTTATGTGGAGGAAAGTGTGATTTTATTTTGAAAATTCGGGAGAAAAGTGTAATTTTGCAGCGAAATTTTGGGAGAAAAGTGTAGTTTTAACCACTAAAAAACGGGAGAAAAATGTATAGAACAGCAATTAAACAACTGATAGATTGGAAATTAGACCAACGAAAAAAGCCGATTGTATTTTTAGGTGCAAGGCAAGTTGGGAAAACTTATCTTATCAAGGAATTTGGCAAAAGCGAATATCGCAAAATGGCGTATATCAATTTTGACGATATTGATGCGCCAAAAAATATTTTTCAGGATAATTTCAATATCTCGCGCATCATTGCGGGCTTAAATGCTTATTTGAATATAAGAATTACGCCCGAAGACACCTTAATTGTGTTTGACGAAATTCAAGCAGCACCGCGAGGCATTACCTCGCTGAAATATTTTAACGAAAATGCGCCTGAATATCAAATTATTGCTGCGGGGTCGCTTTTGGGAGTAAAAATTCACCCAAACGAGTCGTTTCCTGTGGGCAAAGTCCAAACTTTGCACCTTTATCCAATGTCGTTTTACGAATTTCTGCTTGCAATGGGCGAAGAACTTTTAGTGGAACAAATTGACAAAAAAGATTGGGAATTGGTTACTGCTTTTAACACGCGACTGCTCAATTATTTGCGTTACTATCTTTATGTCGGCGGAATGCCTGCGGCGGTTGCCGATTTTGCCGAAAATCGCGATTGGATAAAAGTGCGGAAAATTCAAAACGAAATTTTGTCAAATTATCAGAACGATTTTTCAAAATACGCGCCCAAAGATATTTTGCCGCGTATCAATATGGTTTGGGAAAATATTCCTGCGCAGTTGGCAAAAGAAAACAAAAAATTTGTGTATGGCGTAATGAAAGAAGGCGCACGGGCAAAGGACTTTGAGTTGGCAATTCAGTGGCTTACCGATGCTGGCTTGCTGCACAAAGTTTATTGCGTTACCAAACCCGCTTTGCCGCTTGTTGCTTATCAATATTTGTCGGCTTTCAAACTCTATCATAACGATGTGGGCTTGCTCGCCGCAATGTCGAAACTTAATGCAAAAACGCTGCTCAATGGCGATGCTTTTTTTACCGAATTTAAGGGCGCATTAGCGGAACAGTTTGTTTATCAGCAACTTGCGTTGAACAAAAATTTGTCAATTAATTATTTTCCGTTTGAAAACAGCAAATACGAACTTGATTTTTTAATTCAAACCGAAGAGGGAGAAATAATTCCTGTTGAAGTAAAATCGGGTGAAAATCTTAAAGCACGCAGTTTCAAACTTTTTTGTGAAAAATATCAGCCAAAAAACGCAATAAGAGCATCATTATCAGATTACAAACAGGAAAGTTTGATGACAAATGTGCCGCTATACATTATTGGAAATTATTTTTGAATTATGCACAAACTTTATCAAAGTTTTAGAACTTTGGTAAAGTTCTAAAAAAAACCGATAGCACGAACAAAAAAACAGCAAAAAACCACCCTCTAACATTTTTAGTCGAGGGTAGTTTTTTTATTTCCGTAAAAAATTTATACCTTTGCAGTCAAATAAAAAACTATGGCAACCTACGATTATCAAATACCCGAAAACAATGTTTCGCTTGAAGTTCGTTTTGAAAACGAGGACTTTTGGCTTACGCAGGCGCAAATTTGCCAACTTTACGACAAATCGAAGTCGACAATCAGCGAACACTTCAAAAATATTTTTGAGGAAAATGAACTGAATTTTGATTCAGTTGTTCGGAAATTCCGAACAACTGCCGCAGACGGCAAGCAGTATGATACACAGTATTATAATTTGGATTTAATTCTTTCGCTCGGCTACCGCATAAAATCGTCGAGAACGGCAGCATTTCGGGCTTGGACTACAGAAAAACTTGCAGAGGCAAAATCATTGCAAATGCCTGTAATTCAAGATAATAGCGATATAGTTTTTTACTCTGACCCAGACGGAAAACTGCACGTTGAACTCACTTATGACGGCGATACTTTTTGGACTACACAGCGCAAAATGAGCGAACTTTTTGAGGTAGATGTGCGCACAATAAGTTATCATTTACAGCAAATTTTTGAGTCGGGAGAGTTAAATAAATATTCAGTTATCCGAAAAATTTGGATAACTGCCACAGATGAAAAAAAGTACGAAACACTGTTTTACAATCTTGATGCGATTATTGCTGTCGGCTACCGCGTTAATTCTGCGCGGGCAACGCAGTTTCGCATTTGGGCAACGCAGGTATTGAGCGAATTTTTGCGCAAAGGCATCGCAATGGACGATGAACGTTTTAAAAAAGGCGATAAGTGGGCGCAGGAACATTTTCAGTTGGTTTTGGAGAGAATACGCGAAATTCGCACATCAGAACGGCTTTTGTATCAGAAAGTTACAGATATTTACGCAACATCTGACGACTATCAGAAAGACGCGCTCACAACACGACATTTTTATGCAAAAGTGCAAAATAAACTTCATTGGGCGATTACGGGGCAAACGGCTGCGGAAATTATTTACAACTCCGCCGATGCTGCAAAATTGAATATGGGCTTGAAAACGTGGAAGTTAGCACCGCACGGAAAAATTTTGAAATCAGACGCAGCAGTGGCGAAAAATTATTTGTCGGAAGAACACATAAAGGAACTGAACGGCATTGTGTCGGCATATTTGGACTTGGCGGAAAACCGCGCTAAACGCCGTATCACAACAACAATGGCAGATTGGGCAATGTTTTTAGACAGTTTTTTGGAACTTTCGTCTTACCCGATTTTGCTTGACACAGGCAAAATTACCGCCGAACAGGCAAAAATCAAGGCATACGAGGAATACAACAAATTCCGCGTTATTCAAGACAGAAGTTATCAGTCGGATTTTGATAAGGAAATTTTGGAACTGATTGAAAATAAGGAATTTATGCAAAATAATTCATAAAAAAAATGGCAGAACTCGGTTATCTCGGCTTGTTTATTGCATCGTTTCTGGCAGCAACGGTTGTTCCGTTCAGTTCAGAGGCTGTTTTTGCGGCTTTGGCTGCGAACGGCTTTGACCTTTGGACTTGCGTTTTTGTTGCCACATTCGGTAACTGGCTCGGCGGAATGACCTGTTATTATCTTGGGCGTTTGGGAAAAATTGAATGGATACAGAAAATTACAGGCGTAAAAAAAGAAAAAATTGATAAATTTGCCGACACAGTGAAAAAGTATGGCAGCGGACTTGCCGTTTTGGCGTTTTTGCCTGTTGTGGGTGATGTAATTGCAGTGGCAGCGGGCTTTTTCCGCTGCAAATGGTGGCTTGTGGCAATTTTTATGTTTTTAGGGAAATTTTTAAGATATGTATTATTAATGTATGGTGTAGATTTTATTTTTAATTAAAAAACTATTAAATTATTAACTAAAAAAAACTTTTATGAGTAAAATTCAGAGATTTTTTCATTTTAAAAACAACATTTTTACTGACCGTTATGACGGTTGGCGCGTAAATAAAATGGACACGGTTTTTCGCGTGATACCATATTTTTTGCGCACGAGAATTGATGCACAAAACTTCTTTGAAGAGCGCATTCCGATTGCTCATCTTGAGCAGTTTGTAAAAGAACACAAAGATGAAATTCCGGGACTTTCCATTATGCACATTATCATTGCTGCATTGGTGAGGCTTGTGTCGCAACGTCCTTCGCTCAATCGTTTTGTGGTGTGGAACAAAATTTTTGCCCGCAAACACCTCAATTTTTCGCTTGTTGTAAAACGTTCAATGACTCTTGAGGGCGAAGAAACGCTTATCAAACCAGAATTTGATTTGGAAGACTCATTGCAAAACATTGTAGAGAAAGTTCGTGTTGAACTTGAAAACAATCAGCAAATGGGACAGAAAAACGGCTCTGACAAAGTATCGCAAATGCTTGGCTATTTGCCTGATTTTCTGCTGCGTTCGGTTGTTTTGACACTCTTCTGGCTGGATAAAATAGGTCTTTTGCCGAAATTTATATATCGTGTAAGTCCTTGGCATTGCAGCATTTTTTTGACAAACATCGGCTCAATCGGCGTAGAATCGATTTATCACCACCTTTACGAATTTGGCACTTGCTCAATGTTTGTAGCGATGGGCAAAAAATCGCGCGAATATACGCTTGACCCTGAAGGCGAAGTTTCGGAACAGAAAAGCATTGTGCTTAGATTTGTGCTTGACGAGCGTATTTGTGACGGTTTTTATTATGCGTCTTCAATGAGAGCATTGAATAAAATATTGTCAAATCCGTCTGTTTTACTCACGCCGCCCGAAAATATAGTACCAGATGCGGGCGTTGTAAGGTAATTTTTTTGTTTTTTCTACAAAAATTGCGGCACATTTGATTATTCTTATGTGCCGCGTTTTTGTTAAGTTTGTTGTTTTTCCGAGAAAATATAAGTGTTAATAAAAGTTAAGTAGAAATTTTATTTAGAAAAAAAATTAAATATTTTTGTTTTTTGGAGAATAAATATTAACTTAATAATTAATAATCAAATAATTAAGTATTAAAAAAAATGCAAAATTTTTTACCTGAAATATTTTGTTGTTAAATTCAGAACTATTACCTTTGCACCACTTTTCGCTTTAGGAAAAAAGTTTGTAAAAACTGTTAAAAATTAGAGTAAATAAATTTTTTTTAAAAAAAGTTTAAAAAAGTTTGGTGGTTAAGAAAAAAGGTATTACCTTTGCAGCCCTTTTCGCTCTAAAAAAAATTGAAGTGAAATCGCCCCAAGTTCATTGAATTAATTGAGAACAACAAAAATGTAGTATAAGGAAGTTTTGAGGACTTCCGTCAAGATACTTGATAGGTTATTTTGGGCTAAGAAGAGATTCAGACAA